>CAMQPJ010000032.1 GCA_947003675.1 uncultured Collinsella sp.
GCGAACCTCCAGTCCGGACCGCCCCGCGGTCCAACTTTCTGTCCGCACCCCCTTTCAGGAACTATTTCACCGCAACTTATAGGTCTGCTGGGGCAGCGCCGGCTATTTGAGGCTGGTGGCGACGACGGAGCGGCCGAGGGCTGTCTCGAAGCGATCGGCCATAGCCGGGTCGCTGAGCGTGTCGACTTGGTTGAGCATGATGCGGGCATTGCTGAGGTTCAGCATCCGTAGCTCGGCATTGAGCACCATGGCGACGCGCTCTGGGGTGGCAGTGTCGGTGGCCTCGCAACCGCAGCGCTCGCAAAAGAGCTCGGGGCGGTGGACGGCTTCGTTGATGGGCTTGCCGAGCCCCAAGGCGCCGACGATCCAGACAACGTTTGCCGTGGCGGCGGGAATTACCGGCTCCCAGGCGGCATGCGCTTTGAGCGGGAGTCGCTTGCTGCCATCTGCCTCGGCCAGCACATAGTCAAAGCGCCGTGCCAGCTCGTTGAGCGGCTCGGCGGGGGCGGAGAGCTTGCCTGTCTCCGGGTCCAAAACACCCGCCTGGCAGATACTTCCGCGGTTCATGCCCGCGCATGCCTCGCAGGTGCAGCCGGGAACATGCAGGGTCCCCGGCTTCCAAGGCGCGGCGTCCAGGCGACGGCTCGACCCGTCCCATGGCACGCCGGCGACGGGAAACATGTGCGTGGTGGTACAGAGGAGCACGCGGCCGCCAGCGCGCATAAGCTCAAGGCCCAGCGTCTTCAGCAATGTCGACTTGCCGCCACTGCCGATAATTGCGGTAATGCCCGGCTCGATCTTGAGCGCGGAGGCAAGATTGCCGCTAACCGTTTCCATCTGTTCACCGCCGTATAATACTGTGATAATAAATAATCATCAGAGTAGCGGTCGAACCGCTTTTGCTCTGCTCAAACCGTAGCACAGGGAGGTGCCCCGGGAATGCTCGTTTATATTCGCGGTGCCGGCGATATCGCCACGGGCGTCGCCGCTCGCTTGGTGCGCGCTGGCGTGTCGGTCGTTATGGCCGATATCGCGGTTCCCACGTGCATCCGCCGCACAATCAGTTTTTGCGAGGCCATTCGCCTGGGCGAGGTCGAGGTCGAAGGCATTCGCGCTCGCTTGGCACAGACGCCGGCTGAGGCGCTTGCGATTACCGAGGCCGGAGACGTCGCCGTTGTGGTGGACCCCCAGACCAAGATGCTCGGCGAGCTGAAACCCGCTGCCGTGGTCGACGCGATTCTGGCTAAGCGCAACTTGGGCACCACGCGCGATATGGCTCCTGTCGTCATCGCCGTGGGGCCGGGCTTTACCGCGCCGGTCGATTGCGACGCCGTGGTCGAGACCATGCGCGGGCATTTTCTGGGCCGCGTCATCACCCAGGGTTCGCCCCAGCCCAACACGGGCGTGCCAGGCATTATCGCCGGCTATGGCAAAGAGCGCGTTATTCACAGCCCCGCCGCCGGCGTGTTTCGGTCCGACCGCGCAATCGGCGACATCGTGAGTGCCGGAAACGTGATTGGCTTCGCGGGCGATACGCCCATGTGCACGCAGATCGATGGCTGTCTGCGCGGACTTTTGGCGAACGGCGTGCAGGTGACTGAGGGCTTTAAATGCGCCGATGTCGATCCGCGCGGCGATGCCAGCTATATCAACTACATTTCGGACAAGGCGACGTCGGTCGGCGGCGGCGTGCTCGAGGCACTCGCCATGCTCACCGATGTCTTTAGAGGATAGAAGGCGGCAATGGAAAAGCTCGATGTTGTGAATGCGGCGCTTGCCGCCCTGCGTGCTGGCGAGACGTGCGAGCTCGTGGTCGTGGCCGGTACGGCGGGGTCATCGCCGCGCGGTGTGGGCGCCTGGATGACTGTCTTTGCCGATGGCAGCCAGGCGGGCACCATCGGCGGCGGCAAGATTGAGCTCTTTGCGCTGGATGAGGCGCGCGAGCTCCTGAGCGCGGGACAGTCGCGTCTGGTCCGCTACACCATGGGCGGCGAGAACTCCGATACCGGCATGATCTGCGGCGGAGCCATCTGCCTGTGCTACCTGCATCTGGATGCGACTCAGGCGTCGTTGTTCCAGGAAATAGCCGACGTCTTGGCCTATCGGCGCATCGGCGACTTCGTCATCGACTTTGAGCCGTTTATCGCGAGCGCGCTCGAGGGCGATGTAGCCGAGTACCATGGCGAGGAATCGCGCCGCACCATTGCGGGCTGCCCCGGGCTTTCGCTGGTGGAGGAGGGGAGTAGGGTCACCTACACCAACGCGGCCTCCGAGATTCCCGCGGCGCACATCGAGACGCTCTGCCCCGAGGGCCTGACCTATATCTTTGGCTGCGGCCACGTGGGCGCTGCGACGGCGCGGGTGCTCACGGCGGCGGGCTTTGCCGTCGTGGTTTGCGACGACCGTCCCGGCACGCTGACCCCCGAATGGGTGCCCGGTGTCTACGACCGTCGTCTGGTCGACTACAAGAACCTGATCAAGCAGTGTCCCATCGGCCCGCGTGACCTGGTGGTCGTCGCCACGGCGGGTCACAAGTCCGATATCGACGTGGTGATTCAGGCCATGCGCGCCAAGCCTGCCTACCTAGGCTGCTTGGGATCGCGTCGCAAGACGGCCTTTGTGCGCGCCCGCCTGGAGCAGGAGGGCTTTACGCAGGAGCAAATCAACGAGCTGCACCTGCCGATCGGCGTTGCCATCGAGGCCGAGGACCCCGAGGAGATCGCCATCTCCATCGCCGCCGAGATGATCCACCTGCGCCGCACCAAACTCGTCCCCCGCAAACGCTAGTCGCATCCCCGCCAATAAGTTGCGGTGAAATACGGATTGTTTAAGCCTGTTAGGTTGCCAAACAGTCCCTATTTCACCGCAACTGCTGTTTGGGACCCATTTGTGCGGGGGAGTTGTGGAGTTGTGCAGGCAGACGAGGTTTTTCTGGAAATACGCACCCAATGCGCGTATAGTACCGATTGTTTTGTCGGCTCCTGCTGCGTCGAGTCCAAACCGCGAAATGCCATGAGCGGCGCGGATGCAGCCAGGAGGCACGAGGACAACCCATCGTGGCCACGCCCCGTGCTTAAAACCCCAAGAAGGAGTGAACAATGGCAGAAGAGAAGTATGTGCCGCGTCTGAAGACCAAGTACAACAACGAGGTCAAGCAGCAGCTTCAGGACAAGTTCCAGTACGAGAACGTCATGATGATCCCCAAGTTTGAGAAGATCGTCGTGAACATGGGTGTCGGCGAGGCCGCTACCGATTCCAAGGCTATCGACGGTGCCGTGCGCGACCTGCGCGCCATCACCGGCCAGCAGCCGATGATCACCCGTGCCCGCAAGTCCATCGCTACCTTCCGCCTGCGCGCTGGTATGCCGATTGGCTGCAAGGTTACCCTGCGTGGCGACCGTATGTGGGAGTTCTTCGATCGTCTGACCTCCGTCGCGATCCCCCGTATCCGCGACTTCCGCGGTATCTCCGCCAAGAGCTTCGACGGCCGTGGTAACTTCTCCATGGGCGTCACCGAGCAGCTCATCTTCCCCGAGATCGACTTCGACTCCGTTGATCACCAGCGTGGTATGGACATCACTTTCGTGACCACCGCCAACACCGATGAGGAGGCCAAGGCCCTTCTGGACGCCTTCGGTTTCCCGTTCAAGAAATAGGTTCACCTGCCCTATAAGCGCCGTTCCCACAAGGGGGCGGCGTTTGGGGCGAACAATACTCTATGTGAGGAGGATATAAGTGGCTAAGACATCGATGATCGTCAAGTGCAATCGCAAGCAGAAGTTCTCTACTCGTGAGTACACGCGCTGCCAGCGCTGCGGCCGTCCGCACTCTGTGTACCGCAAGTTCGGCCTGTGCCGTGTCTGCTTCCGTGAGCTTGCACTCAAGGGCGAGCTTCCCGGCGTTAAGAAGGCCAGCTGGTAAGTCACTACCAGCGTTTCAAGCATCCGTTTGGAACAGGGAAAACGCGCTAGTTAGGCTTTGCCGTTAAGGGCGGCGAAGAACCAAGAGCACGTGTTCATCAAGAACGAAGGAGAATCTGTATGAACCTTACAGACCCGATCGCAGATATGCTTACGCGCATCCGTAACGCTAACTCTGTGAACAAGGCCACGGTCTCCATGCCGAGCAGCAAGAAGCTCGTCGAGATCGCTCGTGTTCTGCACGAGGAGGGCTACATCGAGGGCTACGATGTCGAGGACACCGTTCCCCAGAAGACTCTGCACATCACGCTTAAGTATGGTCCCAAGAAGGCTAAGGTCATCAACGGCATCCGCCGCATTTCCAAGCCGGGCCTGCGTAAGTACACCGGCGTTGCCGACATGCCCCGCGTCCGCGGTGGCCTTGGTACCGCCATTATTTCCACCAGCCATGGCGTCATGACCGACCGCGATGCTCGCAAGCACAACGTCGGCGGCGAGATCATCGCTTACGTCTGGTAATTCGCTCGGTAGGTAGAAGGAAAGGAGATCACCGTGTCTCGTATCGGTAATAAGCCTGTCCAGATTCCCGCCGGAGTCGAAGTGGCAGTCAACGGCAACAACGTTGTCGTCAAGGGCCCCAAGGGCCAGCTCGAGCTCGATGTCTTTGAGAAGCTCGCTATCAACGTCGAGGACAACGTCCTCACCGTTTCCCGTCCCGACGACGAGCGTGAGACCCGTGCCCGCCACGGCCTCACCCGCGCCCTCATCCACAACATGGTTGTTGGCGTTTCCGAGGGCTTCGAGAAGAAGCTCGAGCTCGCCGGCGTCGGTTACCGCGTGCAGCAGAAGGGCAAGAACCTCGAGTTCTCCCTGGGCTTCTCGCACCCCGTGATCGTCGAGGCTCCCGAGGGCATCACCTTCGAGGTTCCCGACAACACCCACGTGAACGTCAAGGGTATCAACAAGCAGCAGGTCGGTCAGATCGCCGCTGAGATCCGCGGTCATCGTCCTCCCGAGCCTTACAAGGGCAAGGGTATCCACTACGTTGGCGAGCACATCCGCCGCAAGCTGGGTAAGGCTGCCAAGTAGTCGTAACCGACTCACTCGCATAAGACCAGCACCCCGTCAGGTGCTGGCAAGATCAACCTTTTTAGGAGTTTACGTATGAACAAGCATAAGGCGAAGCTGGAAGGCCTCAAGCGTCGTCAGCGTCGTGTTCGCGGCAAGGTCTCGGGTACCGCCGAGCGTCCGCGTCTTCGCGTGACCCGTACTAACGCCAACATCTATGCCCAGATCATCGACGACAGCAAGGGCTCCAGCCTGACGCTCGTCTCTGCCTCGACCCTCGAGGCCGAGTTCAAGGGCACCCACACCTCGAACAAGGAGGCTGCGGAGAAGGTCGGTCAGCTCGTTGGCAAGCGCGCCATCGAGGCCGGCATCACCAAGGTCGCCTTCGATCGCGGTGGCCGTATCTACCATGGCCGCGTCAAGGCCCTCGCCGACGGTGCTCGTGCCGCCGGTCTCGAGTTCTAGGAGGTATGTAGCACATGGCTCGTAATCAGAAGCAGCAGCGCGAGGCCTCCGAGTTCGAGGAGCGCGTCGTTTACATCAACCGCGTGTCGAAGACCGTCAAGGGTGGTCGTCGCATGAGCCTCGTCGCTCTCGTCGTCGTTGGCGACGGCAAGGGCAACGTCGGCGTTGGCATGGGCAAGTCCGCTGAGGTGCCCCTGGCCATCTCCAAGGCGTCTCTCGATGCCAAGAAGAACATGTTCCACGTGCCGGTGACCGATCAGGGCACCATCCCGCACGAGGTTCTCGGTCACTTTGGTGCCGGCCGCATCATCATCAAGCCCGCTGTCGAGGGTACCGGCGTTATCGCCGGCGGCGCTGTGCGCCCCCTCTTCGAGCTTGCTGGCATCAAGAACGTCCTGTCCAAGTCCCTCGGTACCGACAACGGCCTCAACATCATCAAGGCTGCCGTCGAGGGCCTCAAGGAGCTCTCCAGCCCTGAGGACGTCGCGGCTCGCCGTGGCCTGACGGTCTCCGAGATGTTCGTCGGTAAGGAGAACTAAGCATGGCTGACACCATCAAGATCAAGCAGGTCCGCAGCACCAATGGTTGCAAGCAGGACCAGGTCCGTACTGTCCGTGCCCTCGGTCTCCACAGGATCCGCGAGGTTCGCGAGATTGCTGACAACGAGTCCGTCCGCGGCATGATCTTCAAGGTCAAGCACCTTGTCGAGATTGTAGAGGAGTAGCAAATGCAGCTTCACGATCTTACTCCCGCGCCCGGTTCCACCAAGAACCGCAAGCGCGTCGGCCGTGGCAATTCTTCGGGTCACGGCACCACTTCTGGCCGCGGCCAGAAGGGCCAGGGTTCTCGCTCTGGTGGCACCAAGGGTGCCGGCTTCGAGGGTGGCCAGACTCCGCTGGCTATGCGCCTGCCCAAGCTTCCTGGCTTCCGCAACCCCCGTCGTATCGAGTACACCGCTGTCAACGTCGAGCGTCTCGAGCGTAAGTTCGAGGACGGCGCTGTGATCGACGGTGCCGCTCTTAAGGCCGCTCGCATCACCAAGAGCGAGTTCGAGCCCGTCAAGGTGCTCGGCAATGGTGAGCTCACCAAGAAGTTCACGGTCAAGGTCGACAAGGTCAGCGCTTCTGCGCAGGCCAAGATCGAGGCCGCCGGCGGAAAGGTCGAGCTGCCGTGCTAAATGGTCTTAAGAATGCTTTCCGCATCAAAGAACTGCGCGAAAAGATTCTTTTTACCATAGCTATGCTCGTCGTGTACCGCATTGGTGCGCACGTTCCTGTGCCCGGCATTCCCTTCCAGGGGATGCTGGGCCTTTTCTCGACCGGGAGCAACTCGGTCGCCGCAGGTGCTATGGCCCTCCTGAATCTTTTCTCTGGTGGCGCGTTGAGCTATGTCTCGGTGTTCTCTTTGGGCATCATGCCGTACATCACGAGCTCGATTATCCTCCAGATGCTCCAGGCCGTCGTGCCTTCCCTGCATGAGCTTGCCCGCGAGGGCGAGGTCGGTCAGACCAAGATTACGCAGTATTCGCGTTACCTCACCTTGGCTCTGGCTATCCTCAACTCCGTGGGTTACCTCTTCCTCTTTAAGAGCTTCGGCATTAGCTTCAACGGTGCCGGCGCTCCCGAGATCATCTTTGACCTCATGATCGTCGGTACGCTCACCGCTGGCGCCATGCTGATCATGTGGATTGGTGAGCTCATCACCCAGCGCGGTATCGGCAATGGCATGTCGCTGATCATCTTCGCGAACATCATGGCCGGTCTTCCGCAGGCGATCTTCTCCAGCACCGAGGGTAACGCCGGTGGCATCATCACCATGGTGATCATCTGCGCCATCATCCTGCTGGTTATCCCGCTGATTGTTTTCCTTGAGCGCGGCCAGCGCCGCATTCCGGTCTCCTACGCTAAGCGCGTCGTGGGCCGTCGCATGATGGGTGGCCAGACCACCTACCTGCCCATCAAGGTCAACACCGCGGGCGTCGTGCCGATCATCTTCGCTTCGGCGCTGCTGTACTTCCCGGCCCAGATTGCCGTGTTCTTCCCCGGCATCGGCTGGATTCAGGCAGTTGCCTCTGCGCTTTCGACCGGTTGGCTCAACTGGGTGCTTAACGTTGTCCTCATCGTGTTCTTCGCGTACTTCTACACCTCCATGGTGTTCAACCCCGATGACACGGCCGACAACCTTAAGAAGCAGGGCGGCTTTATTCCGGGCGTCCGTCCGGGTAGGGCTACCGCGGCCTACATCAAGAACGCGCTCAACAAGATCACGCTTCCCAGCGCTGTCTTTTTGGCGCTCATCGCCATCGTGCCTTCGATCATCTTCTCCTTCACGGGTAACCATCTGATCCAGGCATTTGGCGGCACGTCCATCCTCATCATGGTCGGCGTCGTGCTCGACACGGTCGATAAGCTCGAAGGCCAGATCAAGATGTATGATTACGATGGATTCTTTAAATAGGCTAGAGGAGGATTGCTCATGAACCTCGTATTGCTCGGAGCTCCGGGTGCCGGTAAGGGCACCGTCGCACAGGAGCTCGTCGCCGAGTTTGGCGTCGCCCATATTTCCACGGGCGACCTGCTGCGTGCTGCCGTTAAGGGTGGCACCGAGCTTGGTATTCAGGCTAAGAAGTACATGGACGCTGGCGAGCTCGTTCCCGACCAGCTCGTGATCGACCTTGTCAAGGAGCGCCTTGCCGCCGATGACGCCCAGCAGGGCTTCATTCTCGACGGCTTCCCGCGCAACACCGCCCAGGCCGTGACGCTCGATTCCGAGCTCTCCGCCATGGGTCGCGAGATCGACTGCGCCCTTCTGGTCGATGTGGCTCCCGAGGTCATCATCGATCGTCTGTCTTCGCGTCGCACCTGCCGCGCCTGCGGTTACACCGGCACTGCTGCCGATGCTATCTGCCCCAAGTGCGCAGGCGAGATGTATCAGCGCGACGACGACAAGCCCGAGACCATCAAGAACCGTCTCGACGTCTACGAGAAGTCCACGAGCCCGCTCGTCGACTACTATCGTGGCCAGGGTCTGCTCAAGTCGGTCAACGGTGACCAGGCTCGCGAGACCGTGTACGGGGATGTCAAAGAGGCTCTCGGTCTATGATCAAGATTAAGTCTGCAACGCAAATCGAGCAGATGAAGAAGGCGGGAGCGCTATCTAAGATGGCGCTCCGCCACGTTGGAGCCATGGTGCGCCCCGGCGTTTCGACTTTTGAGCTCGATCAGCTCGCGGAGCAGATTATCCGCATGCATGGCGGCACCCCGGCCTTTAAGGGTTACGGCGGGTTCCCGGGGACCATTTGCGCATCGATCAACGATGCCGTGGTCCATGGTATTCCCAACCCCGACATGATCCTGCGCGATGGCGATATCATCTCCATCGATACGGGAGCCGTTGTCGACGGTTGGGTCGGCGATAACGCTTGGACGTTTTTCGTCGGCACCCCCACGCCCGAGGCCAAGGCCCTGTGCGAGGTTACGCGCGATTGCCTTAAGGCTGCCATTGAGCAGGCTGTTCCCGGTAATCATATCGGGGATGTTGGTTATGCTGTTCAGTCCCTCGCCGAGTCTCACGGCTATGGCGTGCTTCGTGACTATGTGGGCCATGGCATTGGCCGCGTGATGCACGAGGACCCCAACGTTCCTAACTATGGAAAGAAGGGGAGAGGCGTTCGCCTCCAGGCCGGCATGGTCATTGCCATCGAGCCGATGGTTACGATGGGTTCCAACCATGTGAGCACGGGCTCCGACGGTTGGATTGTTACGACCAACGACCACCTGCCCGCCGCGCACTACGAGAACACCGTCGCCAT
>CAMQPJ010000033.1 GCA_947003675.1 uncultured Collinsella sp.
GCGCTTGCTCGCCAGTGCCCTGGAGCTCGATCATCTCACCGGTATCGGTGGCGACAAGGTTCATGTCGACCTCGGCGTGACTGTCCTCGGAATAATCCAGGTCGAGCAGGGTGTTGCCGTCGACAACACCCATGGAAATCGCGGCGACCTGGCCCGTGAGCGGGATGCGCTCGAGCTTACCCGCCTCGACCCACATGGCAAGGGCGTCGTGCAGCGCCACCCAGGCGCCGGTAATGCTCGCCGTTCGCGTGCCGCCGTCTGCCTGAATCACGTCGCAGTCGACGGTAACGGTGTACTCGCCGAGTGCCTTCATGTTGACGACGGTACGCAGGCTGCGACCGATGAGGCGCTCGATCTCCATGGAGCGGCCCTTGCGGTTGGCATGCTCGCGCTTGCAGCGCTTGCCGGTCGATGCCGGCAGCATGGCGTACTCCGCCGTTACCCAACCGGCCTTGGCGCCCTTGCGCCAGCCCGGCACGCCCTCCTCGATGGTGGCAGCGCACAGCACGCGCGTATCGCCAAACTCGGCCAGGCACGAGCCGTGGGCATGTTTCATAACACCACGGGTGAGCTTGACGGGGCGCAGCTCATTGGCGGCACGACCGTTGGCGCGGTTGACCTGCATGTACTCCATAGAAATATCCTTCCGACAAAAGAAGAGGGCAAGTCTTTGGACGGTAACCCTACATCTATTTCAGTTCGTCGATATCGATATGCTCAATGCTCTTGAGCGGCTGGCCAAAGATAAAACTGCCCGCCACCGCAAACTCGGCAATGTTATCGGACGTCGTTGCAAAACGATGCTGCGGCTCGGCAGCGTCGCCCGCCAGCTGCTCGCGGCGCGTGAGAATATCGGTCAACTCACGCGTGGTCTCCTCGGCGGAGCTCACCACGCGCACTCCGGGACCCAGCGCATGGCGAATAGGCCCCACGAGCAGCGGAAAATGCGTGCAGCCGAGCACCACGGTATCGATGCCGTGGTCGCGCAGCGGCTCAACCGTGGCGCCGACCAGCGCGCGTACGGCAGGCGTATCAAAGATGTCCTCGTTCTCGAGCCACTGCTCTTGCAGATGTGCGCCCGAGGCGAGCTCGTGCTCAACGACCTCGACAAAGCTCGAGGCAGGGCAGCCGTATACGTCGACGCCGGCATCCAGGTCCTGGATGGCACGCGTGTAAGCGCCTGAGCGAATGGTGAGGTTGGTGGCGAGCACGCCCACCCGGCGCGTGCGGGTGCTGTTGATTGCCGCGCGTGCGCCCGGTGCGATCACGCCGATGACGGGGACGTCGAGCACCTGCTGGGCCAAACGCAAGGCCGCAGCGGTCGCTGTATTGCAGGCGATGACCATGATCTTGACGTCGTGCTTCGACAGCCAACGGCCCGCCTGCAGTGCAAACGAGCGCACCTCGTCCTCGGTGCGGGTGCCGTAGGGGCAGCGCTTGGTGTCGCCAAAGTAGTAGACGGACTCGTGCGGCAACGCCGTTGCGATGGCGCGTGCAACCGTCAGACCGCCCAGACCAGAATCGAACACGCCAATGGGACGTGTGTCGCCAGCCAGATTCTCAATATCGGACATGACCTCACCAGATTCTCTCTCGAAAAGATATGGCTCAGAACTATAGGGCCGCGCTACAAACGAGCCGCGACGAGCAGCTCTGCCGTTGCCGCCCAGCCGTCGACAATCTTGCCGCGCGTGACGTAGGCGTTATCGCAGGTATCCAGGAACTCGGGCGCGCCGGCGCTGGTCAAACCGTTCTCGACCAGGCAGAACGTGCCCACGTGGTCAGCCATGTAGAAGTCGGACTCGGAATCGCCGAGCGCCAGCGTCTCCTCGCGCTCGATACCCAGGTGCTCGCAGAAACGTGCGATGGCAACGCCCTTGTTGAGGCCGGCGGGATTGATGTTAAACGCGCGGCCATCCTCGACGCGTTCGAGCTCGAGCGTCGTCGGCTTGGACAGATGCGTCAGGTGACCGTTGCAGGCCCAGACCAGGCCGCAGCCGGCCTCGTCCAGGATGGCCTGGACCTCGTCGTCGGGCACATCGCCGCGCATGCCGACGGTGACCTCGCGGTATTTGTAGCCAGTCGACATGTCGTTGTGGTACTCGATCTTATGCGGCCAGCGGGCGAGAATCTTCTCGCACACACCGGTCTGCTCGATCACCTGATGCGGCGTGAGGCCGCAAGCGGGGTCGTAGGGCATATCGCCGGTCAGGTACTCCCAATCGTTGGCCTTGAGGTCGTACATGACCAGACCACCCATCTCGCCGATGTAGGAGTTGAGGCCTAGCACGCGCGCATCCTCGTGGATCATGGTGCGGTTGCGGCCCGAGGTGGGAACCACCTGTATGCCGGCGCGGGCAAGTGCCACGACAGCCTCGACGAGCTTGGTCGAGGGGTTGCCGTCGTTGTCGCGCAGCACGCACGAGCCGGGCGCGAGCATGGTGGCGTCCAGGTCGGTAAAGACGTACTTAACCTTGGCAAGACGCTCACGCATCTCGCCCGAAAGCTCAGCGACGGTCGGCAGGGTATTGTGGGACATGGTCACTCCATTTACGTAGAAGGGGCTTCTGGTCTTAGGCATCGTACGCCGCAAGGATGCGCTTGAGAATCGAACCGTCGCGCTCGCAAGGCTCGGGTCCGTTCTTGCGCAGCATACACTCTTCCTCGCCCTTACCGGTCACGATGACCACGGCAGGACGGACGGTCTCGCGCACGGCAGTCTCGATAGCGGCAACGCGATCAGTCACGATTTGCCAGTTATCATTTCCCTGCGCTTGAACGTTGCGCGCGATCTCGGCGCAAATATCCTCGACATCCTCGGGGCCGGGGTCATCCTCGGTAATCACGATTCGGTCGGCATACTTGCCAGCGGCGATGCCCATCGTGGTGCGTCGATCGACACCCTTACCGCCCGTAGCGCCAAATACAACCGCCAGCTCGCGCTCGGGATAGTTCTCGCGCAAGTCGCGCAGAAGTGTCTCGAGGCTCATGCCGTTATGTGCAAAATCGACGACGCCCAAGATTTTGCCCGATACGGACGGATAGAGCTCCATACGGCCAGGAACGAAGACGCCCTCAAAGCCATGGACGATACCCTCTTCGGAAATGCCCAGGGCCTCGGCGCAGGCAATAGCGGCAAGCGCGTTGGACACATTGAATTTAACCGGCGTGGGAATCACCATGTCGCGCGTAAAGCGGGGCGTGCGCACCGTTGCCACCACGCCGCAGTCACCATTGCGAATCGCCAGCGCAAGCACGTCGGCACGCTCGTCGGTCAGGGAGAACGTCACCGTACGTTCGCAACGAGATGCCGCCTCGAGCACACGATCGACTTTATCCATATCGAGATTGACCACGGCAAAACGGCTCTGCGAGAAAATTTTGAGCTTGCTGGCAAAGTAATCCTCGAGCGTCGGATGCTCAATCGGCGAAATGTGATCCTCGCCGATATTGGTAAAGGCGCCGACTTCAAAGGCGATCTTGCCCGTGCGCTCGTATTTGAGGCCCTGGCTCGATGCCTCCATAACCAGCCACGGGGCACCCGCCTCCGCAGCATGCGCGATGCGAGACTGCAGCATGAAGGATTCGGGGGTCGTCAGTTTGGAAGGGCCCGTCTCGATGCCGTCGTCGAACTCAATGCCCGTATTAAGAGCGGGTCGATGACAGCCCGTAATCTTGGCCTCGTTGGCGAGAATGCCGCGCAGATAAAAGCTACAGGTCGACTTGCCCTTGGTGCCTGTAAAGGCGCAGACCTTCACCTTACCCGACGGGTGCCCATAAAAGGCATCTGCCACCACGGCGAGCGTGCGACGAATATCACTCACAATCACCGCGGGAAGATCAACATCGTAATCAACCTCGGAAACGTAGGCCACGGCGCCATCGGAGATTGCCGAAAGCAGGTACTCGCGCTTAAACGTACGGCCCTTGCAGACAAACAACGTGCCCGGACGCACCTGGCGCGAGTCATCAGTTGCAAACTCAATGCGCTGGTCGCACGAAGCGCTCGGTCTGGAAACAACAAGGTCATCTTCCTCGAGCAACTCTATATAGCGCATCAGAGTTAGCTTCTCTTGTGTCGGACTCGACATACAAAGACCTCTCTCGCTAAGCCCAGCCTCAATTGCCTCGAGACCAAACCGATTCAACAAAACCCTTTCAATACTAGCAGCCATCGTAATATGCCGCCCAATCTTGTATCGGGCACAGATTGCTAAATCTTGGAACCGCTACCGGAAGCCCGGACGAGTCACGCCGTGGTTTTTTCGGTTCGCTCGGCGCTTATGCCCTATCACGAAACAAAAGATTGGCATGATAGTAAAGATTATTTGACATCAGCTGCCGCGATCCTTGCGGCAGTACACCTGAGCCGTCAGCAGAAAGGATCTTGCATGTGCGGTTTTGTCGGTTTTACCGGTACAGATGAACAGAGTGAGCTGGTTCTCACGGCCATGATGAATCGCATCATCCACCGTGGTCCCGATATGGGCGGCCAGCATATCGTCGACAACGTTGCCCTTGGCTTCCGTCGTCTTTCGATTCTCGATCTTTCCGAAGCTGGAGCTCAGCCCATGTCGAGCGACGACGGCAAGGTCACGATTGTCTTCAACGGAGAGATCTACAACTTCCAGGAGCTTCGCGCCGAGCTGGAGGCAGCCGGCTACGCCTTCCACTGCAACGCCGATACCGAGGTCCTGGTACACGGTTACGAGGAGTGGGGCGAGGACCTGGTCAACCGCCTACGCGGCATGTACGCGTTCGTGATTCACGACCAGAACAAGAACAAACTCTTCGGCGCTCGCGACATCTTTGGTATCAAGCCGTTTTATTACTACCAGGCATCCGACGGCTCGCTGCTGTTTGGCTCCGAGATCAAGAGCTTCCTGGACCATCCCAAGTTTGAGAAGGTTGTCAACCACGACGCGCTACGCCCCTACTTGACGCTGCAATTCCCCGCCACGGAGGAGACCTTCTTTAAGGGCGTGTTCAAGCTTGCCCCGGCGCATTGCTTTACGTATGACCTGACGACCAACACCATGGACATCAAGCGTTACTGGAGCTGTGACTTCACCGACGACAACTCCAAGACCTTCGAGGAGTACGTGGACGAGTGCGACAAGGTCGTGCACGAAAGCGTCGCTGCGCACCGAATCGCCGATGTTAAGGTGGGCTCGTTTCTTTCTGGCGGCGTGGACTCCAGCTACATTGCCGCCTGCCTTATGCCCGACACCACGTATTCTGTCGGCTTCGATTACAAGAACTTCAACGAGACCAACTACGCTGCCGAGCTTTCCGACAAGCTGGGCATCAAGAATGTGCGCAAGATGATTACCGCCGACGAGTTCTTCGATGCGCTGCCCGATATCCAGTATCACATGGACGAACCGCAATCGAACCTGTCCAGCGTGCCGTTGTACTATCTGGCGCAGATGGCTTCCGAGGAGGTCACCGTCGTCCTTTCGGGCGAGGGTGCCGACGAGCTGTTTGCCGGCTATGAGTGGTACGAGGACACCCCCGAGATGCGCTCCTTTAAGAAGCGCGTGCCGCTCGGCGTACGTCGCGCCCTGGGCTCGCTCGTTCAGCATCTCCCCTACTTTAAGGGCCACAACTTCCTGACGAAATGCGCCGAGGTTCCCGAGCGTTGGTATGTGGGTCAGGCAAAGGTGTTCGATCCCTCCGAGGTCGACGAGGTGCTCAAGCCCGCTTATGACACCGGCAAGAACGCCGCCGAGATGTGCGCCGAGTACTACAAGCAGGTTCCCAACTGCTGCGAGCTTTCCAAGAAACAGTATCTGGATATGAACATGTGGCTGCCGGGCGACATCCTGCTCAAGGCAGACAAGATGTGCATGGCGCATTCTCTGGAGCTTCGCGTCCCGTTCCTGGACAAGAAGGTCATGGAGTTTGCCGAGCACATTCCCGCCAACTACCGTGTTAACGAAGAAGGCTGCAAGCTCGTCCTGCGTCACGCCGCCAACCGCACGCTGCCCGACGAGTGGGCAACGCGCAAGAAGGTGGGCTTCCCCGTACCGGTCAAGTTCTGGCTTCGCGAGCAAAAGTACTACGACTACGTAAAGGAATACTTCACCGCACCGTGGGCTGCTGATTTCTTTGACACCGATGCGCTCATGAAACTGCTTGACGATCACTTTGAGGGTCGCGCGCTCAACCAGCGCAAGATCTATACCACGCTGACGTTCCTCATCTGGTACAAGCGCTTCTTTATCGACGAGGACAAGGGCGCCGAAGTCGCCGCGTAAGTTTCGTTATGGATTAGCGGTGAACAGCACGGGGTTTCCGCTATACTCAATCCCTGCGGGCGATTGGCGCAACGGTTAGCGCAGGTGCTTTACACGCACAAGGCTGGGGGTTCGAATCCCTCATCGCCCACCACTGAATTGGAAACGGTCCTCGCAAGGGGACCGTTTTGGTTTGGCCCCATCGCAGAGGGATTCGAACCCTACGGCTCGCTCGTTTCAAGGGCAGTGGTCAAAAAATGCCAAATATGAGTACTGCCACCTTTTTTGTAACAGCATTTTCAAGGTCCCAAAGGGCAAATCTGACATCAAAGCAACGGCTAATGGTCCGGATGAGCATGTTTTCTGACAACAAAACTGAACATATGTGGTCTAACTAATCCTGGATAGTCGGTTTGATATGAGATTCAACCGGTGACAGTACTCATATTTGGCATTTTTTGACCAGAGGGACTTTTGCCCACCGCAAATCGGCAACAAAACGGGCTCCAGACCGCTGAATCGTGCCGCATATGGCACGTCCGCAGTCCGGAACCCGGTCCAAATTGAGTTATTGCGCTGTGTTAGGCCAAAACGTCCGACAAAATCTCGATCAGGCTGTCCACGTCGGCTTCTTCGCAGACAAGCGGCGGCAGGAAACGCAGCGTGTGGGCACCAGTAGCGTTAATCACGGCGCCGGCGGCCAGCGCGCGGGCAACAATATCATGCGCATCGCCCGCAGCGTCATCCAGATCGCAGCCGAGCATTAAGCCGCGACCGCGTACCTCGGTAACGTGCGGAAGCTTGGCCAGCGCCTGCTCCATATAAGCACCCACCTTGGCGGTATGCTCAGCGTAGTCGCCGCGCACAAGCGCGGAGAGCGTCGCGGCGCACGCCGCGACAGCCAAGCAACTACCGCCAAAGGTCGAGCCGTGGTCGCCCGGCTTAAACACGTCGGCGATCTCCTTCTTTGCCACCACGGCACCCATGGGGACGCCGTCGGCGATGCCCTTGGCAAGACTCATGATGTCGGGCTCCACGCCATAGGTCTGGAATGCAAACGGCTTGCCGGAGCGGAAGATGCCACACTGGACCTCGTCGGCGATAAGAACGGCACCCACCTCGTGTGCCAAGTCGCGCGCTGCCGCCATAAACTCCTCGGTCATGGGGTGCACACCGCTCTCGCCCTGAATCGGCTCGAGCATGACGGCGCAAATCTCGCTTCCCAGCTGCTTAAAGATTGCACGCAGCTCATCGACATCGTTGGGTGTGCAGGCCACAAAGCCGCCCGGCAGCGGGCGGAAGCTATCCTGCAGCCAATCCTGCATGGTGGCGGCAATGGTCTCGAGCGTACGGCCGTGGAAGCCGCCGCGCATGCATACGATGGTGTTGCCGCCGTTACCAGCACGCTTGGCGTACAGACGCGCGAGCTTCATCGAGCCCTCGTTGGCCTCGGCACCGGAGTTGGCAAAGAACGTCTCCCACACCTGCTCGCCCGCAGCCGGAACGCCAAGCGCCGCCGCCGTAGTCTCGTCGCCGGCGGCAATCGCGTCGGCAAGCACGCACGCGCCATCCACATCGTCGTTAGCGAGCTTGGACAGTAGCGCCGCGACCTGGCCACGCTGCTCGATGTAGAAATAGTTGGAGACATGCAAGAGCTTTTTGGTCTGCGTCTCGAGCGCCGACAGCACTGCCGCATTGCCGTGGCCTAGGCTGCATACGCCAATACCTGCAAGAAAATCGAGATACTCACGGCCATCGTCACCGATGAGCTTCATACCGTGACCCTCGACAAATTCGACCGGAGAGCGACCAAAGGTGTGCATAACATAATGGGATTCGAGTGATTGTTGAGCTGCAAGTGACATGGGATACCTTTCGTTAAGCGCCAGGAAGCGCAAACTGTAAGCGTAATGGCGTGGCGATTTAAAACCGACTAGACCGTTTGAAGCTTCTCGACCTCGTCGAGGTTCTCGGTCAGGCGCGCCGCAAACGTCGAAAGCGGGTGCGGATGCGTATCGAACTCGTAAGCCGTCTCGGTGGAATGGATCACGGTGCCGACGCCGGCATCGGTCAGCAGCTCCAGGAGCAGCGAATGCGGCGTAGTACCGTTAATGATGTGGGCACGAAATACGCCGCCGGTAAGCGCATCGACGGCCGCGCGCAGCTTGGGAATCATGCCCTTATCGACCTCGCCGCCGTAGAGCATTTCGTTAACCTCGTCGAGCGTTAGGTTGGAGATAAGCGAGTCCTTGTCGCTAAAGTCCTTGTACAGACCGTCGACATCGGTCAAAAAAATCGCCTTGTGCGCATGAAGCGCCGCCGCAACGGTGCCGGCGGCGGTATCGGCGTTGATGTTGAAGAAGCCACCGTCCTCCCCCGCTGCGACCGTGGCGATAACGGGAATGTACTCGCTGTCGAGCAGGCGCTCGATATAGTCGGTGTTGACGTGCGTAACCTTGCCTACGCGGCCGAGCTCTGGGTCGAGTGGCTCGGCGATAAGGGTACCGGCGTCGCTGCCGGACACGCCCACGGCCAGGTTGCCGTGGTGGTTGAGCGCCGCGACCAGCTCCTGATTGACCTTGCCGCCCAGTACCTCGCGCACGATATCCATGGTGGCAGGCGTAGTTACGCGCTGGCCGTTCTTAAACTCGACGGGGATGTCGTAGTGGCTGAGCGCTTCGTTGATGGCCTTGCCGCCACCGTGCACGATAACAGGGCGCATGCCGATAATCTTAAGCAGGACGATGTCGCTCATCACGTCACGACGCAGCTGCTCGTCGACCATGGCGGCACCGCCGTACTTGATAACGACCGTCTTACCGGTCAGGTTCTTAATCCACGGCAGCGCCTCGAACAGCAGCTGCGCGGTAACTTCGTTGGATTCGCTCGAGCGACAATCGCGTGCGAACTTCATAGTCTGCCTCGTCTTTCGTATCGTTATCGCGCCGTGCTCCGCCGTCCACAATCGCGGCAAGATGCGCAGCGTGCCTGGAATCTAGGAACGGTAGTCACCGTTG
>CAMQPJ010000034.1 GCA_947003675.1 uncultured Collinsella sp.
ATACCGTGCACGGTGCCATCGGACGCCACGCGGTGCAGCACGGCGTACGGAGTGTCGCTACGCCATTGACCGTCCTCAATTACGTCATAGCACTCGTCCGGGCCCGGCAAAAAGGCAAACGTCGCCACTACGCGGCCGTCGACTTCGCACACATAGCTGCCATCGGCGGCGATGTCGGCAGCCAGTTGCTCGGCCGAAGGCGTGCCCTCGGGCCACTGCGTGGCGTTGCCATGCGCGCGCATAAAGGCGCGGGCGGCGTCATAGATAGCCATGACAGCGGGAATGTCGGTATCGAGGGTTTTTCTGATCATCACGCGGCGACCTCACGTTTATTGGTATCACTTTGATTGAGCAATGATACCAACGTTTGGAGAAGGGCGCGAAGCAGATGGGAAGCAAAAAGCGAGCCGCCTGGTCAAAGGCCAAAAGCGAGTTTTTGGGCGCTGCTACCGGCGGCGATATGAGCGACCTGTTTGCGCGCGAGGACGAGCGCCGCGACGCCCTGGACGCCGAGCGCGATGAAGCCTGGCGTTACAAATCGTGCGAACGCAAAAACCGTTACGACACACGCGCCGAGGCCGAGGCAGTAATGGCCGACTGCGAAAACCGCGGGCGGCGTGGTTTGGCCTGCTACAAATGCGAATACTGCGGCGGCTGGCACCTGACGTCGCACCCTTGGAAATAGGGACTGCATCGGCACGGCACTAGCGAAGCCCCGGTAATCGCACGCAAGCTACGGGCGCGGCGGCACCAAAACATCGTAACGAACGGCCTTGCCCGCAAGTTGATAGCTCGGCTTTATGCCGGCGAGCAACGGGCCCTTCACCGGCCGTTTGATAACGACTTTGCGCGGATGCACCGCAAGCGCTGCCTGGACCAGCGCCTCCTCATCGGCGCACGGCTGCTCCAAGTGATGCAGCAGCTGGAACTTCTTTTTCACCGCCGCGCTCTTGGTGCGCTCGGGAAACATGGGGTCCAGGTACACCGCATCGGGAGCGGCAAGCTCGCCCCGCCCGATCAACTCAGCTGTATGGCGAAGGCCGGCAATGCTGTCCTCGCCCGCATGCAAGCGCATTCGAGCCACGGCAGCCGCAAGCGCCGGATCATCCGCCGCGCGATCCAAGGCATCCTTGAGGAGCGCCGCGATCACGCAATCCTGCTCATACAGATCGACGGTAAAGCCCGCGGCCGCCAACAGCAGCGAATCCTCGCCAAAGCCTGCCGTGGCATCAATCGCCCATGGTTGCTCGATGCCTTTTGCGCGCGCAGCCTTTACCAACAGCTCTTGCTGCAGACGGCCCTGCTTGAGCCGCGGAAGCATGCGGTCAAAATCGGCACGCAGCTCCATCGTGCCGTCGGTGAGCGTGAGGCCCTCGGGTTTCCCGGTCAGCTCAAGCCCCGCGGCCCGAGCAACAGAAAAGGGATCGACGACACCCATGGGTACTCCTTAACAAGCAAAACGAATACGTGAGTGCCGTTCATGCCAGCACCCAACCGTCCGCTATTGTCCCACATGCGACATGGCCCACAGCATCCCAATGCAAAGCACCGCCATCAATCCCGTGCACACGGCAGCGATCACGGAATCACTCATGCGCCTTCCCAACGACTGCGGCTCACGCACTTGCTCTGCTCCGTACATCATGGCTCCTCCTTGAGACCAGCTCCTTGTTACGTCCTCATCATCTCAGCGCCACACATGAGCTGCCATCGATTTGGCTTACGTCCAGCTTTCCTTTTTGAAAGGTTGGACCGTACAGGCAAGAGACGCTTTCAAACGCATGCATCGCCCCGTT
The DNA here is from genome assembly GCA_947003675.1 of uncultured Collinsella sp. Taxonomy (GTDB): domain Bacteria; phylum Actinomycetota; class Coriobacteriia; order Coriobacteriales; family Coriobacteriaceae; genus Collinsella. Next base: position 1,797 of record CAMQPJ010000034.1, read on the forward strand.
GAACTACAATGTGCTTCACGATATGTGCCGCAACCTGGGTGCGACAGATTCTCCGCGCCCGCATCGAAAGGACCAGCTATGAGCGCCGCTCGCAAGACACTCAAAATCCTTGCCCTGATTTATTTTGTTCTGGGCATCGCCAGTCTCGTCATTGGAATCGCCGGCATCGCGACCGGCAACCTCGATTCCACGTACGGGTCGAACGCCATGCTCGCCGCGGTCGTGCTGGTCGCCAAGGGCCTCATCGACCTTGCCGCAGGTGTTGCGGGTATCAAGGGCGCCAACAAGCCTTCGCAGGTGGATGGCGCGTTTAAGCTCGGCATCGTCGCCGCGGCAGCCACGCTCCTCCAGGCCGCGCTCACGCTTCCCGCGCTCGGCGGCAGCTCCGTCAATATCGTCGCCTTTGTCATCGTGGTGTACGACCTGTTCTTTGTTCAGCAGGCGCACGCCGTTAAGGCCGAGAACAAGGACCGCCTGTAAGCGCTCGCTTCTCATAAGCTCTGCAGCCAAGCAACTAAAAAGGGCCGATCGCGCATCTCCGCGGTCGGCCCTTTACGTTTGCCCAGACAAAACCTACCAAAACAAACCTGTCCCTTTTTGGCAGGTTGTTAGCTGTGGCGGTACTCGGCGATGATGAAGTCGATGTCGGTTTGAAGGGTGTCCAAGTTTGCCAGTCGCTCTTTGTCGGCAGGGCGTGTGCGATAGTAGTACGGCGTCATCTGGAACACCGCCTCGATGTCGGCCTGGGTCTGGAGCGTAATATTCGCAGATACCCGCTGCGTTCCGACCAACTCGAGCTCGGTAGTCTTCGGCAGCTTCTCGTCATTAAGATATGGCGTGTCGTAGAGCACTTCCTTAAGCCCAAACAGGTGACGGGCACCCGGCACCACGGTATAGAGTGAGCCCTCTGGCGCCAGTACGCGGGCAAACTCGCGCTCGTTAAAGGGAGCAAAGAGCTCGGTCACCATATCGAAGGCGCCATCGGCCACGGGGATGTCCTTCATGTTGGCCACGAAGTAGGTCGCATCGCCGCGCTTGGCGGCCAGGCGCACCATTTCTTTGCCCAAATCAAACCCGTAAGCGTCCACGCCCGGCACCGCGCCCATGGCGCTGGTGTAGTAGCCCTCGCCACAGCAAATATCGAGCAACGTCATGGGACAGTTCGTAGACGCGGCACGTCCAGACACCCGCTCGCGCACCAGCTCAACCATCGTATCGCGCAACGGCGCATAGTAGCCGCGGTTCAGAAAGTCACGTCGGCTGCGCGCCTGCGACTTGGGATCGCCCATGGAATCGCCGCTCTTGGACGAGCGTAGGAGGTATAGATAGCCCTCGCGCGCACGGTCAAACCGGTGTCCGCCCGCGCATGCAGCACCGCGCTCATTGTCCGCCAACGGCTCATGGCAAACGGGACACAACAACATGGCAACTCCTTAGCGCGAACAACACAACGCCCACCATTGTCGCACGCCTTCCCCACCTAGTCATTGGGGACGTTCTTAAATGACTAGTCATTTAAGAACGTCCAATGACTAGTCGATTAGGAGTATCATCGTCTGCGCAAATAAGCACGAAAGAGCATGTTAGAGATTGAGAGCGTATGGCTGATACCGCATCTAAGCACATTGACATGACAACCGGCTCGCTGTGGCGCAATATTCCCCTGTTCGCCTTCCCCGTGGCCGCCACGAGCATCTTGGAGCAGCTATCGAACCTCATCGCCACGGTCATCATCGGTAACTTCTCGGGCGACCAGGGAACCCTCGCCATGGCGGCGGTCGGCTCCAATGTTCCGCTTACCAGTCTTATGCTCAACCTGTTTATTGGCATATCGCTTGGCTCCAACGTGGTCATCGCCAACGCTATCGGCCGCAACGATCAGAACATGGTCAAACGCGCCGTCCATACCTCGATTTTAATGGCGCTCGTGGGCTTTGTCGTCATCGCTCTGGGCGAGATCTTTGCCGAGCCCATGCTCGCCGCGCTCAACGTTCCCGCCGAAACCATGCCGCTCGCTTCGCTCTACCTACGCGTCTTTTTGCTCAGCATGCCCTCAATCTTGCTCTACAACTTTGAAGCCGCAATCTTCCGTTCCGTCGGCATCACCCGCATGCCGCTGCAGGCGCTTGCCGTGTCCACCGTCCTCAACATTGGCCTGGACCTCATCTTTGTCCCCGTACTTCACTGGGGCGTCGCGGGCGTCGCCATCGCCACCGCCATCGCCTACACCGTCAGCGCCGCTACGCTCTTTATCCGCCTGCTCAAGACCGACTCCGTCATCCGCGTCACCCCACGCGACTTGGCTATCGACCCCGTCGCCCTCAAGCGCATCGTCAAGATCGGCCTGCCCGCCGGCATCCAAAGCGCTGTCTTTGCCGTCGCCAACATCATCATCCAGTCCGCCATCAACAGCCTGGGCACCGAGGTCATGGCAGCATCGAGCGCCGCCATGAGTCTGGAGTACGTGTGCTACAACCTGCTCAACAGCTTTAGCCAGGCGTGCACCACCTTTGTGGGACAAAATCACGGTGCCCGCCAGATCGACCGCTGCACCAAGACGCTCAAGGTCTGCCTGGTCGAAGGCGGTATCGTTGCACTCACCACGATCATCGTTATTGTCGGCCTGGGGCGCGAGATTTTGTCGCTCTTTAACAGCGACCCCAACATCGTCTCGATCGGCTATATCCGCGTATGTTCGATCTTCCCGGCGTACGCCTTTAGCATGTTCTACGAAAACATGTCCGGCTACCTGCGCGGCTTTGGCATCTCGCTCATGCCCGCCCTCATCACCATGATCTGTGTCTGCGGCATTCGCTTCTACTGGGTGTTCTGCGTGTTCCCGCACTTCCGCACCTTTGCGAACATCATGATGGTTTACCCCATCAGCCTGGGCACCACGGCGTTCTTTATGGTCGTGGCGGTACTACTTTGCCACCCGGCACGCACCTATCGCGCCACCAAAGCCAAAGCGACAGCCCGCTAAACACCGCACTCAACGCCACACCAGCCATTAATTGACAATATGCGAGCTCATATAGTCGATAAAGCGCCTCGTGGCGATGGGCATGGTGTCCCAGCTGCGCCAGGCGGCCACCACGTCGCGCGAGGGGGCATGCACGATGGGCCGCACGCGAATATCGGCCCGCATGCCCTCCACAGTACGACGGTAGAGCATGCTCACGCCCAGGCCCTCCTCCACCATCGCCATGATGGTGTAGTCGTCGGTCACCTCGCTCGTCACGTGCGGCGACAGCCCATGCGCCGCGAATGCATCGAGCACCAGACTCTGTTCGCCCTCATCCAACAGTACAAACGGCTCGGACGCCAGGTCGGCGAGCGTCACCTTTTCCTTTGCCGCCAGCGGATGCGCGGCCGGCAACAATGCCACCAGCTCGTCGTGATAGACCACGCGCTTCTCGAGCCCAGCGGTAAATCCGCGCGCCGTAAAGCAAAAATCAACCACGCCATCGTGCACCCATTGAGCGTTGCGCGTGTAATCGCCCTGTTTGAGGGTAAAGCGTACGCCCGGGTGCAGCGCACCAAAGTCGCGGATCACACGCGGCAGCACGGTACGACTCACGTTAGTAAACGTCGCGATGCGAATATCGGTCGACGAAAGCCCCAGCAGCTCTTGGCGCTTGCCCTCGAGCTCGACCTCGGCGGTCACAATCTGGCGCAGGTACGGCAGATATTGTTTACCGTCGCGCGTAAGCGAAACGCCCTGCTTACCGCGCTCGATAAGTGTGGTGCCCAGCTCGCGCTCGAGCGCCTTGACGGCCTGGCTCACCGCACTTTGCGTATAGCCCAACTCGTCCGCCGCGGCCTTAAGACTGCCGCGATCGACCACCATACAAACAATCTGATACCGCGATGCCATCGTGCCTCCACATCAATGCAGCCGTAAAACGTTTTGCCAGGGTTTAATCTGTCACATTAGTATTTCTTAATCATACTGAAGATACATTCGCTTTACTACATCCAAATCTGGGAGCAGAATCCTTTGTGCGAAACCGTTCTGTAACAAAAGGAGTCCCATGGATCGCAAAAAAGCAATCGCGCTCTCATTTTCCGTTCCCGTCGCATGGGGCTTTTCGTATCCCCTCATGAAGATCGGCATGGACAGCATGAACGCCACGAGCATCGTCGCGCTGCGCTGCATCATCGCCTTTGCGGCTTGCCTGCTGCTCTTCCACAAGCACGCGTTGCGCATCAACCGTGACCTTATGGTCCGCGCCGCCATCATCGGCGCCATTATGGCAACCGAGCTCACCTGCATGTGCCTGGGCTCCAGCCTCACCTCCGCCTCCACTGCCGGCTTTTTGCAGAGCCTGACGGTCGTGATCGTGCCGTTTGCCAACGCCGCCTTGCTGCGCCGCGCCCCCGAACGCAAAGTGCTCGTCGGCACTACCATCGTCACCTGCGGTATGTTGCTGCTCTCGGGCGCCGACTTCACCAGCCTGAACCCGGGCGCGCTCATCATGTTGTTCTCCGCCTTTGTCTACGCCGGGCACATCATTGTCGCCAAGCGGTTTGTCGAAGAAGTCAATCCGCTTGCTCTGGGCGTTTGGCAGCTGGGCTTTGGCGGCTTGTTCTCGGGCATCGCCGCATTCACCTTTGGCGGCTTCACGCTTCCCAGTACGCCCAGCGAGATCGTGGTCGTCGTTGCGCTCGCACTCATCTGCTCTGCCTACGGCTTTATCACCCAGACGCTCGTGCAGCCCCACGTGCCTGCCGAGACCACCGGCTTCGCCTTCTCGCTCGAGCCAGTCTGCTCCGCCGTCTTCTCGTTCTTCCTGGTCGGCGAGGTCCTGAGCCCCATCGCCTTCTTTGGTGCCGCTCTCATCCTCACCGGCGTCATGGCGGCAACCGTGCAGCTCCCGCGCCTTCGCGCGCATGGACAGGCTCGCATGGCAGGAGCGCCCGAGCGCGTCTCGTAGACCCCGCTCCTTATGCAGCCCCGACATAAAGGTCTCCGGTGCGCCTTTACAATAGATACCAACAGAGCATCTGCCATAAAGGAGCCCCATGGACACCGCAACTCGCGACCACAACATAGCAACTTGGTTGGGCGATGCACCGCAGCCGGTACGTGACACTACGAACCAGCTGCTCGAGCGTATCGCCCTTTTGCGTGCCGAGCAGACTATCTACCCGGCACAAGACGACATCCTCAATGCCCTCGCCTACACGCCGGCCGACCAGGTCAAGGTTGTCATCTTGGGTCAAGACCCCTATCACGGACCCAACCAGGCCATGGGGCTGTCGTTCTCGGTCCCCGCGACGCAAACCAAGTTGCCGCCGAGCCTGCGCAATATTTACAAGGAACTCAATGCCGATCTGGGCTACCCCATTCCCGCCACAGGAGACCTAACGACATGGGCACAACAGGGCGTCCTGCTCCTCAACACTACGCTCACCGTGCGCGAGCATGCCGCGAACTCGCACGCCAAGCTGGGCTGGAGCACGCTCACCGACTACATTATCGAACGCTGCTGCCAGCTGCCCCAACCGGTAGTCTTTTTGGCATGGGGCCGCTTTGCCCAGCAGATGGTCGAAGGTAAGCTCGTCGCGACTGGCGCGGGCAAGGCAACCGGTAAGTTCTGCCTGGCCTCCACGCACCCCTCGCCGCTTTCGGCCAACCGTGCCACGGCAGAACTCCCCGCCTTTATGGGGTCGCGCCCCTTCTCGGCAGCCAATCGGCTACTCGAACAGCACGGCTCGACCCCCGTCAACTGGGCTTGCCTCGGCTAAAAATCGATACATCAAAAACGCGCCCGACGGCTTTCCATCGGGCGCGTTTCCTATTCGGGCCAAATAAATTGCGTACGGCCGGCCTCGCCGCCATCGATTAGCAGACTCTGCCCGGTCATAAACCGGTTGGTCACGCCCACAAAGTAGATCCACTCGGCGATCTCTTGGGCGGTGGCCCAGCGCTTAAGCGGCGTGAGCTCCATAATCTGGTTCCACAGGTGTTCGTCTTCCATCACGCAACGGTTGAGCGGCGTGATAACGCCGCCCGGGTCCACACTGTTGGCGATGGCCTGCGGTGCCAGGCGGTTTGCAAGGTTCTTGGTGTAGGCGATAACGCCGCCCTTGCTGGCGGCATAGGCGGGAAACTCCGATCCCGTATGTCCGCTCGCCGACCCCACATTGACCACGGATTTGATAGCCGGCGCCGGCTTGGCGGCAAGCCCCTCCCCCACAAAGGCGTAGCGCTCGGTCACATTGATGGTGCCACACAGGTTAGCGGCGATGTCGTCGGCCGAATCCTGCGTACCGGCAACGTTCACGATTACCTGGGGTTCAAGGTCGACCGGAAACGAGTCCGGCTCGCAGACATCAACGATCAGATGGCGGTAGCGCTCGTGTTCGATCGCCGCCGGCAGCAGATCAAAGCCCACGACCTCGTGGCCCTCGTCCAAAAAGCGCTGCACGCACGCGGCTCCGATACCGCCCGAAGCGCCCGTGATCAAAACCCGCATACTTGCTCCTTAGGCGGTTGCGTGGCGCTCGAGGTACTCGGAACCCACATTCTCGCGCTCCCAGCCGCGCACGACCTTGTAGCCCACGGGGCTCAGGAAGACCTCGCACAGCAGCTCGGCGACAGCGCCGGTCAGCGAGCACATAAGGACTTGCACCCAGGTCCAACCAAAGAACGTGTGGCTCACCACAATGGCAAAGACCAGGTTGTCGATAAACTGGCCAACACCTGTGGACACATAGGAGCGGAAGGCGAAGCTCGCAAAGTTATTCTTTTTGAGCATACGGCCGAGCGACTGGTTGAGCGTGGAGTTGACCACGGCAGAAACGAGCATTGCCAGCGAAGAGCCCAGCACCACGTACCAGGTGCCGCCGATGGTGGCGTTAAGGGCAGTGTTGACCTCGATCATACCCGTGTCGTAGTAAGCACCCCACATGCCGGGCGTGAGCGAGCATGCCCAAAAGCACAGGCTCACGGCCAGGTTGACCAGCAGCGCGAGGATAGAGATTTTGATGGATGCCTTGGCGCCAAAGCGCTTGCAGATCATGTCCTGGCACAAAAACGAAACCCAGCTCACCACAAAGCCGCAATCGAGTGCCAGATACGGCAGGCTGATAAGCTCTTTGTTGGCCAGCAGGTTCATCATGATGACGCTCACGAAAAACAGCGAAACCGTTGCCGCGGGAATGCTCCGCAACAGGACCTTGTAGTCCTCCATGACCTTCTTGATCATTATGTACTCCTTTGGTTTTAGGTTTAACGAGCAGGATATCGGACCCGAACTGCTCGGACGCCCCGGTCTTGAGACGACGGTGGGTATGATAGCCGCTCAC
>CAMQPJ010000035.1 GCA_947003675.1 uncultured Collinsella sp.
CTGGGCTGATGTGAGGGCACGTGGCCGTTGCGGGCCCTGATCCCGGCGGCGGCCTCGGCGCTTTGCGCCTGCCGCCTTGGGGGACTGTGGGGCGCGGCCGGCAGCTGCGGCGCTGTCGCGCCTGCTGCCTGCGGGGACTTTGGGGTTGGTGCGAATCGAGGTCTAATACTTTTCCGAGAAGTGAACGACCTTATTTGGACCCCCGAAGCATTGGCATATTTTGACCGCCATTTCCTGCGGTTTTGTTGCGCGAATCCTGCGGTTTTGCGGTCTAAAGGTGTGGATGCTCCGGGGCTTCGATTTTACTCGTTCACTTCTCGGGAAAGTATTAGAGCTCAGCTGATAGAGGTACCGCTCTGGCGTCGATGCCCCGCGTCTTCTTCGCTTGATTGGGGAAAACAGCCTCGCTTAAACAATTACGAGCCCGCCCAGACGTATCTGCGGGGTTGTCTGCACAGTTCGCGGTATTATGTTTGCGGAGTTTTGAAAGGAGCCGCAGGTGGTCACGACGACGTTTGCTTCGCCTTTGGGCGAAATCTTGCTTGCCGCTGATGGCCGCGGTCTGACGGGGCTTTGGTTTGAGGGACAGGAGCACTTTGGCTCTACGCTGCTCAAAGAAGATGCGGAGCACGTTGAAGGTGCCGATGCGGTTTCTGGCGCCGGCGGTATGTCTTCGGTGGATCCGGCAAATGGTGCGGCTTCTTCGGCGCTTGAGCGTTCTTGGGCTTGGCTGAATGCTTATTTTGCGGGGCAGGAGCCTCGGTTTACGCCGCCGTTGCATATGATTGGCACGGCGTTTCAGCGTGAGGTTTGGTTTGAGCTGCTTTCTATCCCGCGTGGCGAGGTCGCTACGTACGGTGAGATAGCCCAGCGAGTTGCGGCTCGACATCGTGTGCCGGGAAACGAGGCTCCCGTTGTGTCCCCGCGTGCCGTGGGGGCTGCGGTTGCACGCAATCCCATTTCGATTATCGTGCCGTGCCATCGCGTGGTTGCCGCCGATGGTTCGCTCAACGGATATGCCGGCGGGCTTGACCGCAAGGAGTGGCTGCTTCGGCTCGAGGGCGCGTACGAGGAATAACGTTCGAGCACTTTGCATAGCCAAGACGCCGTGAAAGAACGGGATGCGCTTTCCGAATGGCGTCCCAAACGGAAACCGTGTCCCGGAATACAGCCTTAGAGTGGGATGCCGTTTCCGGTTGAGACCACTTGCTTGGACATCTTTCTACGCCCGCTTCTGCAGGGCATAGATCGACTTATCCATGTTGAACAGGTAAGCCGCGACGCAGACGATGAAGAATGCCGGCAGATTACCGAAACCGAAGACTTCGCAGCCAATCAGGATGGGTGCGAGCAGCGTATTGGTGGCGCTGCCAAAGACGGCTGCGTAGCCCAGCGCGGCGCAAAGCGCGATGGACATGCCGAGTTGAGCCTCGTTATGGCGACATCTGGGTAACAGAAAGGCCCGCGTTCCTCAGAGGCAAGATAGGCAATTCTGCTTTTGAGGTAGATCTCAATTCTGCCGACCGCATCAAACATTAACTGCCGGAGGGCTCGGTCAAATTCATACGTGTAGATGATGGTTTCGAATGTTGTGCCTTCGCGAAAGATGGTAATCCCGGACTTGCATTTGGTTTTGTAGGGAAAACAGTAGGCCGACAGTCTGTAGTGGCCGACTTCGACCAAAGCTCGCTCGAGTTCGCTTTGATCAGAGCACTTAAGACCCCTGTATTCTGTCAATAGTGCTATTTGTTCGTTGATGGATATCCGCGACTTCCGGTATTTCATTTAAGCCTCTTGATAGAAAAAGAGCTGGAGTTGCGCATCGTTGAGAGGCTTTCCAGCTTTAGCAAAACAAACTTATATGATGCGACGGGCCGCGTCAAGATAATTACCGGACGGCCTAGGAGGCGGCTGGTTGGCTGGCTTAAAACCTAGCGCGTGAGATGACGCTCCACGCTATTCAGCGCGCTTGATAGGATGACGAACCACAGTCTTAAGTTTCTCCGGTGCACATTTGCGTGGATCGGAGAGATAGATTTCGTGATGGAAACGGGTGTCTGAGAAGTCGGGGACATAGCCCTGCTCGGTCGTGTATTCATTCATAGCGCCTACGGTCGCCGGTTCGTTGTCGTAGGGCCCGGTGTGCATGCATTGAACGCAGAGGCCCTCGTCAACTTTAAGCAGCTCGACGGCAGAAAAGTCAAGTTTCTTTTTGGTCGTGGCTTCCGCGACTGCCCAGTCAAAGTCATCTCGGGTGACGAAATCGGGCAGGCGAATGCACGAGATAAAGTTGAAATCGTCCTTGCGTACATAATCGATGTCGCCGCTCGGGGAGTCTTGCCACCAGAAACCCTCGAGCGGCGGTACCACAAAGTCGAAATAGCCCTTGATACTCCTTGAGCCTTTCTTCGACATCTTGACGGTATAGGCGATGCCGTAAAGCAGCGGCAGGGCGTTTTGATACTCGCCACCTTCGGTATTTGGGTCGCCCTTTCCGCGAACGGCAACGTAGCTCATAGGCGGGACAGTTACGATGCTCGGCTTGCTTGCAGGTTTGTAGAGCTCCTTGCATTCCTTCTTAAAGTCGAACGCCATGTTGGCCGCCTTTCTGCGTATTGGCCTGCTTAGATAACGGAATCATATCATAGAAACGAACAGCTGTTCGAATGATTTTGTTGACAGATAGAGATGCGTGCGTTGTGTTTGGCGGTCGGCCTGACCCCGTCGATGATTTTTCTGCCTCCCCGGCGCCTCATCTATGGCTGTCGTTTCCCCATATAAAACCTGCCAAAATGAACCTGTCCCTTTTTGGTCGGCGTGAAATGGGTAATACTAAAGAGTTATCCGACCAGATGGGAACCGATCGATGGCCTATATCGAATTCAAAGACGTCATCAAAGCATACGGCGAGGGCGATGCCCGCATCCATGCGCTCGACGGCGCGAGCTTTACCGTTGAGCGCGGTGAGCTCGCCATTATCCTGGGCGCTTCGGGCGCCGGCAAGACTACGGCGCTCAACATCCTAGGCGGCATGGATACGGTAACCTCCGGCTCCGTGACAGTGGACGGGCGCGACGTGAGCTCTGCCAACGAGGCGCAGCTTGTGGAGTACCGCCGCGCCGACGTCGGCTTTGTCTTTCAGTTCTACAATCTGGTTCCCAACCTGACGGCGCTCGAAAACGTTGAGCTTGCAGCTCAGATCTGCCCCGATTCGCTCGATGCCGAACAGACGCTTCGCCAGGTTGGCCTGGGCGAGCGCCTCGCCAACTTCCCCGCGCAGCTTTCGGGCGGCGAGCAGCAGCGCGTGTCCATTGCCCGCGCACTGGCCAAGAACCCCAAGCTTCTTTTATGCGACGAGCCCACGGGCGCGCTCGACTATAAAACCGGCAAGCAGATCTTGCAGCTGCTGCAGGATACCTGCCGCAAGCAGGGCATTACGGTCATCATCATCACGCACAACTCCGCGCTCGCGCCCATGGCCGATCGCCTGATCCGCTTTAAGAGCGGCCGCGTGGAGAGCGAGACGGTCCAGCAAAATCCCGTGCCGATCGAGACGATCGAGTGGTAGCGCCCATGGACCAGGACCGCCAAAACAGCCAAAACCACGATACGGAGCACGCGGGTCGCGACCGGGAGTTCGCGACCTACCGCACGGCCCAAAGCTCAAACGATATGGTGCCGACGGTGTTTCGCCGTGGCATCTACCGCACAATCCGCGGCAGCCTCAAACGCTTCTTGTCTATCGTGGTCATCACCGCGCTCGGCGTGAGCGTGATGTGTGGCCTCAAGGCGGGTTGTGAGGATCTGTGCGATTCGGTCGATGCCTACTTTGACCAGCAGAATGTCTATGACATTAACGTGCAGTCGACCTATGGCCTTACGCGCGACGATCTTGCGGCTATCCAAGAGGTCGACGGCGTCGAGACGGCCGAGGGTATCTACACCGAGACCGCCTACACCGCCGTGGGCACAGCGCGCGAGCGCGTGGTCGTGCAAAGTCTCTCCAAGGAGAACATCGATCAGCCGGTGCTCGTGAACGGCGATTTGCCCGAGAGTGCCGATGAGGTCGCGGTGACTTCGAAGTTCCTGAAGGCTTCGGGCAAAAAGCTCGGCGATACGGTGAGTTTTGCCGCCAATGACGCGAGCTCGTCGAACCAAAGCGCCAAGGATCAGTTTGCCGCGGGCGATTACACCATCACGGCCGAGGTCCTCGATCCCACTGATGTGAGCTCCGACTCGACAGTCAACGCCTTTCGCGCTGCTTCGGCTGCGGACTATAAGTTCTATGTGAGCGAGGATGCCGCGACATCTTCTTCCTATTCCGCAGTCCACGTGATCGTCGAGGGAGCCAAGAGCCTCAACTCCTATTCGGATGCCTACACGGCAAAGATCAATGAGGTCAAGGGCAATATCGAGAAGATCCGCGAGGAGCGTGAGAAGGCGCGCGCTCAGGAGTTGACGGTCGACACGCCGGCAAGCTTGGATGCGGCCGAGCGCCAGGCGAATATGCTCTTTGGGATTGAACAGGGCAACATCGATCGTATGGCCGAGGGCAGTGAGGAGCGCGTCCAGGCTCAGGCCGAGTTGGACCAGCGCCGCGCCGCCGCCGACCAGCAGTTTGCCGATGCCCGCGCCGAGCTTTCCGACCTGGGCGAATGCACCTGGTACATCCAGGACCGCGGCAATATCGCAAGCTACTCGAGCGTCGAGAGCGATAGTTCCTCAATCGAGGCCATCGCCACGGTGTTCCCGTTCATCTTCTTTATCGTCGCCGTGCTCATCAGCCTTACCACCGCCACGCGTATGGTTGAGGAGGAGCGCACGCTCATCGGCCTGTATAAGGCGCTCGGCTATTCACGTGGACGCATCCTGTCCAAATACGTGGACTACTCGCTGTGGGCGTGTCTGATCGGCGGTGTGCTCGGCAACATCATCGGATTTGTGGGCCTGCCGCTGTTCCTGTTTACGGTGTTTGACGACATGTACTCACTGCCCCAGATGCTGCTTTCGTACGACATCGTGTCGTCGCTCGTGTCGGTTGCGCTGTTTGCCGTGGGCGTGGTGGGCGCCACGATTATCGCCTGCCGCCACGAGATGGCCGAGACGCCGGCTTCGCTCATGCGCCCCAAGGCGCCGCGTGCCGGCTCGCGCATCTTGCTTGAGCGTATCGGCTTTATCTGGCACCGCATGGGCTTTTTGAACAAGGTGGCAGCGCGTAACCTGTTCCGCTACAAAAAGCGTGCCTTTATGACCATCTTCGGTATCGCCGGCTGCACGGCGCTCGTGATCTGCGGCATGGGCATCCGCGATACGTCGGTGGCGCTTTCGCCCAAGCAGTACGGGCATATCACGCGCTACGACCTGCTGGCGGTCGCCAATCCCGACGATTTTTCACAGACGTGCGCGGCATTGGATGGGCGCAGCGCGTCCAATGATTCCAACGTGACCGTGACTTCGACGCTGCCGATTATGACCGACAACGTCACCTTTACATTTGGCGGCAAGAGCGAGACTGTGCAGCTGATCGTGGTGCCCGATGACCGCACGAGTGACTTGGGCGATTACGTGCGTCTGGAGGATGAGTCCAAAGAACCGCTGCCTTTGCGTGACGGAGACGTGTATCTGAGCAAAAGTTCACAGCTGGTGCTGGGGATTCAGCCGGGCGATACGGCTCACGTCCAGGATTCGTCGCTCAATGTTGCCAAGGTCAAAGTCAGCGACATTTCGCTTAACTATCTGGGCAACACGCTTTACATGACGCAGGGCACCTATGAGCGCACGTTCGGCCGAAGCGCGCGTCTTAACGGCATCTTTGCACTGCTCAAGGGTTCGTCGGCCGACCAGATTACGTTTAGCAAGAATCTTAAGAGTGACGGTTGGCTTACGATTTCGAGTACGGCCGAGCATTGGGAAAACTATGAGGCGAACTTTACGATTATCAATTCGGTCGTGGTGCTCGTGACCTTTATGGCGGCGTGCCTGTCGTTTGTGGTGGTGTTTACGCTGTCCAACACGAATATCTCCGAGCGCGAGCGCGAGCTGGCGACCATTAAGGTGTTGGGCTTCCGTCGCGGCGAGGTGCACCACTACGTCAACAAGGAGACGTTGATCCTCACGGCGATTGGCGCCGCACTGGGCGTACCGCTAGGCGGCTTGCTGGCCGAGAGTTTTACGTACATCCTGCAGATGCCGTCGCTGTATTTTGATGTTGAGGTCGAGCCGCTGAGCTACGTGCTATCCGTGTTGCTGGCCTTTGCCTTTACGTTTATCGTCAACCTTGCCACCAATCGAACGCTCAACAAGATCGACATGGTCGGCGCCCTCAAGAGCGCCGAGTAACCTGTCCTGGGATCCAAGTTCTAGCGAACTGCCGACACGCCCGCAGCAGCTTTTTTGCATAAACCGCTCCGCCAAATGCATACTTTGACGGGGCGGTTGCTACTTGTCCACAGGTACCCCCGGGGGCGGCGTGCAAAATCTGGAGTTTTCAGCATCCCGGAGTCCACGGGTGTGGGAGCGGGCGCACAAAACAGCGCTGGAAACCCTGATTGTGAGTCCCCAACGCCTCGAGGGCCGATCATTTTACAGAACGCGGCCTATAGCGCCCACTTTTCGCCCAAAATCCAGTATGCAGGCACCCTCGGCTGCTGAAAACTCCCAAAAATGCACGCCGCATCCTACCCTAGGCGCCCGTAGCTACTCTGCGGGCGCGTGGCCTGATAGTAAGTTGCGGTGGAATAGTTCCTGTTTTATGGCTCTGCTATGCCAAACAGAAACTATTCCAACGCAACATATTGAGAGAGCTCTTGGCTGTTGTGCGTACTGACATTTGTCATGAAATGGCAGGCCATTAGGGGTTGCTACTTGTAGTTGCGGTAGGGTTGGGGCAGATTCTAACTAGAAATGGTGGTCGCTACCGGTTGTTCTCGGCATACTCGGCTCATTCGATTACGGTCGTCACATGAAAGGAACTGCTATGGATCTTGCGATGGCACAGCGCCTCGTCGATCGCCGCAAAGCTGCCGGCCTTTCCCAGGAGGCTCTTGCTGCCCAGTTGGGCGTAAGCCGCCAGGCTGTCAGCAAATGGGAACGCAGCGAATCCTCGCCCGATACTGATAACCTTATTGCACTCGCCGCGCTGTATGATGTGTCACTGGATGAGCTGCTGTATGGGGAAACGGCTAGTGATGTCGACACCTCGGCCGACGATGCCCCTGACGCAAATAATTCTGACGAGGCTGAAGACACCGAGACTTCTACTGAGCACACGAATTGCGGTGATAAGCCACTTGTCGATATTTCTCTCGCACATGGTATCCACGTTATTGATCCCAACAAAGGCGAAGAGGTCCATGTTGGCTGGAATGGTATCCACGTGGCTAACGAGCGCAAGGGTGAAGAGGTCCATGTCGGGCCGGGCGGATTGCATATCGATACGCTAGAGGACGAGGGACACAGCGTACATACCAATGCCGACGGCACCGTCACCATCGACGGCGAGACGTTTTCCAGCTGGAAAGAGGCACACGACAAGCTCGACCATCATGGCAAGCATTTCCACACCAAGGTCGGACGTACATGGAACGAGTTTCCCTTTCCTGCACTTGTCGTCCTCGCCTATCTCGCGCTCGGCATCATCTGCGGCACGTGGGGTATGGGGCTCTTTCTGGTCTTTCTGATTCCCGTCTACGAGGCGATGGGCGACTTTATCGACCGGCATCATCTCTCCAAGCTGATCGGCGTCGTCTATGCAACAGCCGCCATTGCCTGGTTCCTCTATATGTGGCTTTGTTTGGCACAGCCCCATCCCGCATGGGTCATCCTCATCACGATTCCCTTCATAGAGGCACTCATGTGCTGGTGCCGAAAGCAATGGAAGCGCCGCAAACAAGCCTAAGCCGCTCCAACCCGTCAGCAATGCTTGGCCAACGCCGCTCGCCCCTTCCAAGTTGCGGTGAAATACGGACCGTTGAGGACCTTGGAGCGTCTAACAGCACCTATTTCACCGCAACTCACGAATGGAGCGGGCAATTCCAGCGCAGGAATTGGCATTTAACTCACCGCATGCCACGAAAAGGGCTCATCTACTACGATGAACTCGATGGGCCCGACCATACCAGCCTTTTTTGAAAATCGACAACCCTTCTACCTGCGGTTTATATTTCACAATATTCTCCATGGTCGAGGGTGCGGTAGTAAACGTAGTAGATGGGCCCGTTTTGTGGCGCACGGCTCACCCAAGCCCAGACTCGAAGACCGAAGATCCTCCTCATCCACGGTTGAGAGCAAAAAATAACCAAATAGAATAAAAATCGAATGGCTCAATCTGTTTGGCGAACGGAGGAAATATGGCCGAGGTGGCTGAAAGCGACTGGGAGCTGTTCAAGGAACTGCTCCCAAGATGGCAAGAAAGCTATATGGAAATGCTCATCAGCCAGTACGTCGAGATACTAAACGACGACAGTGAAGCGTCTAGTAGATATTGGGCGCTAGAAAAGCGCATCAATAGGGATAAACTGTCCTCAGGAGTGCTTGCAAGCAATATTCGCCGCAGCACCATGCGTTATGAGATAGCCAACTTGCTTTCCGATAACGTAATCACGCTCGACGACCTAGACGGTTTTACCGAAGACATTAAGAGCTACGCACGACGCTGCATTGGCCAACAGGGGCACTGAGCGACATACGCCCCAAGCAAAACAAGGTCAAACGCTGGGCCATCCATTGGTTGCCCGGCGTTTGCTCAGATAAACCTGCCAAAAAACCTGTCTTGGGATTCAAGTTCTAGTGAGTCGTTGGCGCACCCACAATCGCCTTTTTGCATAAACCGCCCCGTCGAATGCATATTTCGGCGGGGCGGTCGCGTTTTGTCCACAGGTACCCCCAGGGGCGGCGTGCAAATACCGGAGTATTCTGCATTCCGGAGTCCACGGGTGCGGGAATGGGCGCACAAAGCCGCGCCGAAGGCCCCGATTTTGACTTACAGTACCTCGAGGGCCGCTCGTTTTCTACGGAATGCGGCCCATAGTGCCTGCCTTTCGCCCAAAATCCAGTATGCAGGCATCCTC
>CAMQPJ010000036.1 GCA_947003675.1 uncultured Collinsella sp.
ATACAATTCCTTCCTCAAACTTGCCCGCGTCGCTGCGCGCGTGGCTAAACGGGGGTTGTAACTATTTTTGTGCGAGAGGGGCGGGCGGTTACTCGCTTGAAAAATTAAAGCCTTTCTTTCTAGTAAGCCGATGCGATAAAGGAAAACCTCCTTTCTCGCATCGGCTTACTATATTTATATTTTTGGTTTTGCCTTTGCAGATTCTGATGGTGGGGAATCTGGTATAGCTGCAAGTACGTTAACGCAGCTTGCCTGTGGGAGGCCCCTATATATCGTCCCGCGCGCAGTTTCGCAGCGAAGCGAGAATGTTTGAGCACGGGATGATATATAGGGGCCTCCCACAGGCAAGCGAACATTAAGACGCTAGCGGATATGCGCGGGTTTTCCGCCCCAGTAGAAGCGGCAGAATGCGCGTTTTCTTTTCTGGGGTTTGCCTACCAGCTCCATGGTGGCGACGGCGATGTCTTCGGCTGCGTGGGGACGGCGTAGTACTTCGCCGTTGATGAGTAGGGCTTTGAGCGACTCCGGATGGTCGTGCAGGTGGCGCAGGGTTACGATGAGCTCTCGTGCCGTGGTGACGTGCATGCTGGCGCCCATGCCGGTGAGCATAGTGGTGTTGGCTTTTTCCTGGCCATATGACTTGCCCAGCAGGATCATCGGCAGATGCGCGCAGAGGCACTCGGTGACCGTGAGTCCGCCCGATTTGAGGATTGCCAAGTCGCAGCCGTGCATGAGGGCCGCCATGTCGTCGACATAGTCCAACACCGTGACGTTCTCGAGCTTCATGGCATCGAAGAGCGTCTTCAGCCGGGTGGCATACTCCACGTCTTTGCCCGGCAAAAAGACAAAGTGCATGTCTTCGAAGCTGCGCAGAAAGGGGAGTGTGTGGTCCATCGCCGCGCGAAACCGGACGTAAGGCTGAGGCAAACTGGCACCGGCCATTACCAGCACGACGGTCTTGTCGGTGGGGAGGTTGAACTTGGCAAGCTCTTCCTCGCGATCGTAATCCGTGTCGAATCCGGCGCGAATAGGAATGCCGGTAATGCGAATCTTTGCCTCGGGCACCTTGCGCGGTCGCAGCGTTTCGGCCATAAATTCGTTGGCAACACAGAATAGATCGGTGTCCTTGTGGGGCCACCAGCCCTCGACTTCGTAGTCGGTCGGGACGCAGATGACCGGATAATCGATACCCGTAATTACGCGGGCGCCCACGGCAACGTTGGCTGCCGTGATGTGCGTTGCGACCACGGCTATGGGCCTGCGGTTACGAATATATTCGTTGAAGGCGGGGAACATAATTCGCGACCATGCCGTGCCGCCACCCCAGAGAAGATGTCCCGTAAGCGTATACCGCCAGGTCAGGTCGTAAATGGGGCGCGTGGCTCCCGTAAAAGAAGCCGCGGTCTTATTGCCGTCGAATTTAATGCGTCCAAAATCAAGGATATCGAGCACTTCAATCTCAACATCCTCGGGGATGCCATTGGTGCCGCGGATGAGGTCGAATGCCTGCGCAATCGCATTTGCGGCGGCCTTGTGGCCCGAGCCGACCGAGGCGTGCACGATGGTCACGAGGGGTTTTTGCTGAGCCAAGAGCGTGGTTTGCTCCGATTGGGGAGCGCTGTTCGTGAGCAGGGGAGCATCGTCGCTCGTCTGCGTCTGATCCATCGATAACTCCCCTTCGACGTTGTAACACGGATTTATCATTGTAGTGCATGAGTGTCACGTTCACGTAAATTTGGGTATGAGCGCAAAGAACGACAACGTTTCGACGAGAGGACTCTTCATGACTACCGATCAGACAATCGATGTTGCGATTATCGGCGGCGGCCCCGCGGGCTATGCTGCCGCCATTTATGCGGCGCGTGCCAACCTGACGACGACTGTCCTTGAGCAGGGCATGTCTGGCGGACAGATCGCCACGTCCAACGAGATCGAGAATTATCCTGGCATTCCGCTACTGAGCGGTGCCGAACTTGGTGAGCGGTTTCAACAGCATGCTGAAGGCCTGGGGGCTCAGGTTGAATGGAGTATGGTGACAGGCATCGATTACGATGCCGATGCGGCACAATTTACCATCCATCATGATATGGGCGATACAGCAGCCAAGAGCGTCGTTGCGTGCATGGGCGCCACGCCGCGTCCTGCGGGTTTTGTCGGCGAGGACACGTATCGCGGTCGTGGCGTTTCGTACTGCGCGACGTGTGACGGCATGTTCTTCCGTGGCAAGCAGGTCTTTGTTGTCGGAGGCGGCAATTCGGCATGCGAGGAGGCGCTGTTCCTGTCCGACATTGCCAGCAGCGTGACTATCGTGCTGCGTCGCGATCAGTTCCGTGCACCCGAGGGCGTTGTGAATAAAGTGCTCGCTAAGGACAATATTTCAGTTAGGTACCAAACTAGTATTGTTCAGCTTTCTGGTGAAGCGATGCCCACGTCAATCACGTTCAAGGACAATGCGACTGGTGAAATGCACACTGAGTTCTTTGAACCTGGCTCATTTGGCATTTTTGTCTTTACCGGCACGCAACCTCATACCGAGCTTGTTGAGCATCTAGTCGATCTGGCTCCCGACGGCGGCATCCTTACCGACGATTCGATGGCCACCCGTACGCCCGGATTATTCGCAGCCGGCGATATCCGTTCCAAGCGTTTACGCCAGGTTGTGACCGCCGTTTCGGACGGAGCCATAGCGGCAACCAGCGCATACGCTTTCCTACGTGGATAAGTACGATAATATATCTTATGTAAGGTTGCTATCTTTAAACAAAGTGGTTGGACGGTGCTTCAATGTGCTGTCTAACCACTTTTACATAGCGCCTATATAGTATGCAAAACTAGATTATCTAGAATACAATATAGAAAATGAACGGAGGAACCTCATGAACCACGTCAAACATGTTATCCCGATGTCCGATACATCGGTCAGCATTAAGCCGGAGGATATTCAGCCGACGGTGCTGCCGGATGCATTTATTCAGTCCGATATGGTGGGTAAACTCAACGCTTTGAGCCTGCCACGCTATGACCAGTTGCCCAATGTAACGCTCTATCGCGATCAGGTTATTGAATATGTTGCGCTGTGGATGGAGCCGCTTTCGATTTGTGTAGAGCAGCCCGTTATCACGCCATCGATGATCAATAACTACGTGAAGGTCGGCCTCGTTCCTGCTCCGGTTAAAAAGCAGTATGGACGTGAGCAGATTGCGCGTCTCATCTCCATTTGTATTTTTAAGCAGGTGCTGCCCATCGCTGCGGTTCAGGCACTTTTTAATATTCAGCGCTTGAGCTACGACGCTCCGACGGCTTTCGATTATGTAGTCGATCAACTTGAGGCATCGATTCGTGCAGCGTTTTCCGTCGAGCAGACTCCCGTGCCCGATACCGCACATCAGGTTACGCGCGAGTCACTGCTCGTACGCAGTGCGGTTTCGTCCTTCGTTTCGAAGGCGTACCTGATGAGTTATCTCAAGTTCAATGGGTTTAATAGCTAACCGAGGTATAAAACGGGCGGGATAAAGAGCCACTGGCCCCTTATCCCGCCCGTGCGTTTGTTTAGTTGGAAATTATCGGCCCGATGCCACGCCCATGCCGTAGCCGATGATGAGGCCGTGCATCTCGGCATAGTAAGAATCTAGCCCGTTGCAGGGCATGATAATAGTCTTGGAGCCTGGCCAGCGCTCCACAATGCGGCTGGCAAGCGCCTGGGCTCCGGCTTCGTTCTCAACGTGATCGATGATGACCTCGCCGCCCGTGAAACCCTCGGCCTCCATGGTGTCGACAATCTTGGTGAGCATCTTCTTTTCGCCACGCGTGTGCCCAACGAGTTCAATTTCGCCCGCTTCGCTCGCCGTGCCCAAAATGCGGATATTGAGCTTGTTGGCAATAACGCCGGCCGCCTTGGGGATACGTCCGGCCTTCGCAAGGTTTTCGTAATTGCACAAACTAAAGAGGATCTTGCTGTTCTGCTCCAAGCTATCGAAATAGGCGCAGGCGTCCTCAAAGGAGACGTCCGGGTTACTTGCAAGATAGCGATCAAACAATAAGAATATCAGGTCCATCTTGCCGCCCGCTGCCCGCGAATTGACCAGGTGAATCTGACGGTTGGGCTCTTCGGCAAGCACCATGTCACGTGCGGTGGCCGCGGCATTGTAGCTTCCCGAGACGCCCTCGGAGATGGGCATGCAGATCGTCTTGTCGGCGAGCTTAAAGAGCTCAGCCCACTCCCCTACGCTTGGGCAGGAGCTCGATGATGCGCTGGATTCCGATTGAATGGCAACATTGAGCTCGTGAACATCGAGCGAGAGGTCGTCAACGAATTCACGCTCCCCCACTCGGATCTTAAGGGGTGCAAATGCAAAGGTGGTATGAGGTGCGGTTGGTTGCCAATCGCGAAGATTGCAGCTCGAATCGGAGATAAGTGCCCAGCTCATTGAGGGTCCTTTCTAATTGTTCCCCAACAATTATAGCCATCTTTTTGATTGATTGGATGGCTATCTAGTTTTGAATACTAGATAGCCATCCTGATTTTATGGCAAACGGTAGGGAAAAAAGAATGGGCCTCGTGACTCAAGATCGCGAGGCCCACGTTCGTTCGCTGCAGTAATAAATTAGTAGCGCACGAAAATGTAATTGTTGTTCATGCCAGCAGCGACGGAGCTGATGATGACGCCCGTTTTGTAGTCGGAAGCATGGATCATCTGACCATTACCGATATAGATGCCTGTATGGTAGGAGTTAACCACAACATCGCCGGGTTGCGGATCGGACACGCGGGTCCAACCCATGAAGGTGCCGGTGGTGCCCAGGCGGCAGTAGCGGCCCGTGAGGCAATAGCTTACAAAACCGGAGCAGTCAAAGCTGTTCGGTCCAATGCCGCCCCAGGAATAAGCGTATCCGAGCTTGCTGTAGGCGCGCGAAACAACGGTACCGCCGTCAACGGACTGGCTCGGTGCGGAAGGCGTCGGAGTCGGAGCGGGCGTCACGGGCTGCGGCGTGGGGGCAGGAGCGGGCGCGGGCGCGGGCGTGTTGCCGCCGCCGTTGTTGGTCGTACCGCCACCATTGTTGGTGTTCTCGGTCGTACCGGCAGTGTCGTTGCTCACCGTGGCCTTTTCGGCGGTGCTGGCATTGATACCAGCCTGAAGCGCGGCGTTGGCCTCGGCCTCGGCAGCAAGCTCGGCCTGCAGCTGTGAATCCAGGGAGTTCACGACACTCTGGGCCTCAGCCTGCTGGGCATTGAGCTCGTCGACCTTCTTCTGCGTCGCGGCGACGTTCTTCTCCTGCTCGGTCTGCTTATCGGTGAGCTGCTGCTTAAGGTCCTTGACCTCCTGAATGGTCTGGGCCTGCTTGTCGGAAACCTTGCCGTAGTAGAACAGACGGTTGAGCATGTCGCCCAGATCGTCGACGCCCGTCAGAACCTGAAGGAGACTCAGGCCGCCAGTCTTGTACTCACCGGCAACGTAGCTCGAAAGCTTTGCCTGACCCTCGGCAATCTCTTGCTGCTTTTGCGTGATCTCGCCTGCAGTCTGATCAAGCTCCTGCGTCTGTGCGGAGAGTTCTTCATGAATTTGCTGGGTTTGGGTGCCAATCTGCTCGAGTTTGGTACGAGCAGCGGCAAGGTCGGATGCGGTATCGGCATAGGCCGGAGCCACGAGGCCCAGGCCCAAAACACAAGCTAGGGTTGCCGTAGCAGCGCAGCGTGCCATGTTTTTGTGCGTGTTTGCTGTGCGCATGTAGCTTCCTTTCCAGTAACTAAGGGTAACGGCTAGTCCACCGTCACCAGGCTAAAGAGCTCAACGTCCTCGTTAGAAGGCGTGAGCTTCTTGCGCGGGTTGAGAAACGCAAGCTCAAGGATACAACCGTAGCCCACAAGCTTTGCGCCCATATCTCGCACCAGTTTACCTGTTGCCTCGACGGTTCCGCCCGTCGCGACCAAGTCGTCCAGAATCAACACGGTATCTTTAGAGCTGATAGCGTCGGCGTGGATCTCGATAGAATCCGTTCCATACTCGAGCTCGTAGCTCTCGCTTACCGTCTTGCGCGGCAGTTTGCCCGGCTTACGTGCGGGAACAAAGCCGGCACCCAGGGCGACGGCCACGGGCACACCGACCATAAAGCCGCGGGCCTCGGG
Organism: uncultured Collinsella sp.; assembly: GCA_947003675.1. Taxonomy (GTDB): domain Bacteria; phylum Actinomycetota; class Coriobacteriia; order Coriobacteriales; family Coriobacteriaceae; genus Collinsella. The sequence goes on from CAMQPJ010000036.1 coordinate 6,125, forward strand.
TCCTACGACCTTGGTAATGCCCATGCCAGCAAAATGCTCAGTCAGGGCATCCACCATGGCCTTCAGGGCCTCGGGATTGCCAAAGAGCGGCGTGATGTCCTTAAAGACGACTCCGGGCTCGGGATAGTCGGGGATATCGACGATATGAGATTCGAAGTCGTACATGGTGTGACCTTTCATGGATTTCCGGGTGAACGGCGGCTATTTACCCGCTTTAGCAGACGAGCTGTGCGAGGGAACGACGACCTTGGACGGCTGCACAAGCGACTCGTCGTGCACGGCAACCGCGGGGACGCTTGCCCCATCGCTTTTAGCCTTGGTGGACTCGGAACGCGCGATCTCCTCATCGAGAGCATCGATGTCAGCGTCCTCGACCACGGCGTTGAGCGACTCAAAGACACGATTCTTAAGGAGCGCGGTGTGCACACCCTCGGTGAGGTCATGCAACTTTTTAAAAGCGCGCTCGAGCTTGGCGTCGCGCTCGTCATCGGAGGTATCCATGCCGAGCATACTCACGAGAACCTGCTCAAACATCGAAGACTCGCGGTTTGCCGACGATACGTACTGTCGTAGGTTGCGCGGCTCAATATGGAAGCGCGACAGCTCCGAGCAGTAACGGATAATCGGGAAATCTCGGCCATCGACGAGCTCTCGGTTCTGCGGGCTCTTGATGATGCGGATAAGATCGTTCTCGGCAAGGGAGCGGATAAACGAAATCTCGACGCCGAGCATATCGGGAATAGTCTCGATGGGATGCAGCTTTTGCTTGGTCTCCTTGGGCTCCGTCTTAAGCGGAACATCGGACAGAAGACCCACCTCGTAAGCCAAAGTGGACAGGTCCGTTGCGTTTTCCAAGCGCTGCTTAATGACGTTGAGCGGCATGTAGCGGGTCTTCTGCAAGTGCAGGATGACCTCGAGACGGTCAACGTCCTCCTTTGAGTACTGACGATAGCCCTTAGGCGTACGATGCGGGGTGATGAGCCCCTCATCTTCTAGAAATCTAATTTTTGAGTTCGATAGATCGGGGTATGCGCCTCGAAGAAGGTTGACGACTTGGCCGATACTCAGATAGTTGCGTTCGGCCATTACCTACTCACCGGTTTCGATGCGCTCCGGCGTGCTCTCGTGGTAGATGAGCGTGAACGTACCGATCTGAACGGAAGAACCGTCGTGCAGCGGAGCGCCGTTGACGATGGCGCCGTCAACCCAGGTGCCATTGAGCGAGCCAAGGTCCTCAATGCGGGCCCCCAGACCCTCACGAATAATGCGCGCGTGGCTGCGCGAGACAGTCATGTCGTTGAGGAAGATGCCGTTCGCGGGATCGCGGCCGATGGTGGTCACGTCGTCCTCGAGCTCGAAGGCAGCACCGGTCTGCGGGCCCTTGACGATGGACAGAACCGGAGCGGTGATGCGCACGTTGGCCATAAGGTCGGGAACGGTGACATCGCTCGAAGGAACACGGAAAACGCAGGTAGCGTCCGCAGTCTTATCGTTCTGAGGCATATTGTTAACCTTGTTGTCCATGACAACCCCTATCTAACGCGGCCACGCCGCAAAGAATGAACCGTACGTAATCATACCCCAATGAATCAGTCTTCGATTTCGGGGTTGAGAAAGTCGGTGTCCTCGTCCTCGGGATGCGCGATGGCCTGTTTAATGGCCGCCCCTCCCTTAATGGAATAGATGACAGCGGTGAGCATAGAGAACATCACGCCGCCGTACACAAAGAAGATGCCGAGGGGCACCGAGCTGCCGTTGAGGCCCGGGAATGCCGTGAACGTGGCGGGCAGCAGATGCCAGCCGTCCACGACGGGAAAGCCCAGCAGCATGAGCGAGAAGCCGGTCATGAGCAGTGCCGTGGCAATTTTCCCGGGAAAGACGACGTCGATGGGGCGACGGTGGTAGTGGCGTACGATGAGCGATCCGATCCCTAAGTAAACATCGCGACCGATAATAAGTATGCAGACCCAGATGGGCAACTCGCCGCGGACCACGAGACCCAGCACGCCGGTAAACAGCAGCGCGCGGTCGCAGATGGGATCCATAACCTTGCCGAGCCACGAGACCGTTTTGGTCATGCGGGCAATCTGACCGTCCATCCAGTCGGTGGAGGCCGCGATGGCATAGATGACAATGGCGACCACACGGTTGTTGTCCGTCACGAACAGGTACAAAAAGACGAGCGTGAGGACCAGGCGCGTAAAGGTAATAAAATTGGAGATCGTGAAGATCTTATTCGACGGGTAATCGGAAGTGCCGATAAGCTCCTTTTTGATCTTCTTCTTGATGCCCACAGGACTCCCCCGCTGGTAAACGACAAAACTTTCGTTACTATACCCGTTCTAGCGATGTCTATCCAGCGTAAGCATAGAGAGTCCAGACATGTGGAGGGTGGTATCGGGCGGGATGTCATTCGATTTTGTGTACATCAGCCTCCAAAAATGACATTTTATGTCTGACGTTGAACGAAGCTGGTTGATAACAAGCAGGTGGAATAAACATGGAGCCCGACACCTCTCGCGCAATCGACGCGCGGCAAGGGTCTGGCCCATCTCATATGTTGCCAACGCTAACGGTGAACCTGAGCGCCCGGGCACATTCTTTGTTGGCTGAAACCGGCATAGCAACTAGCGGAAGGCATCATCGAGGGAGTGTGCTGGAAAGCACCCGTCTCCTTAACTGTTAGAAATGCAAGTTAATAATCTATGTGGTCAATATAATACCGTTGAACCCGCGTATCGATACCGCTCAGCCATTCGCCTCGCCCCCATCGCACGCATCTTCATTCGGTCTGACATTATTAATCTAACGATGCTTTGAGAAATGTAGGTGCTTCTAAATGTACTGTCG
>CAMQPJ010000037.1 GCA_947003675.1 uncultured Collinsella sp.
CGACCTGTACGCACTCGTGCGCCGTACGCACGAGGAGTGCGTCGCCGCCATCCATCCGGGCGTTGAGGGCAACGACATTTTCAAGCTTTCCAAGAAGATCATCGGCGATGCCGGCTATGGCGATTACTACAACCATGGTCTGGGTCACGGCGTCGGTATCGACATCCACGAGCTGCCCAACTTTAACCGCAGCAAGAACACCATCGCGATCGGCTCAGTTATCACCATGGAGCCCGGCGTGTACCTGCCCGGTGTGGGCGGCGTGCGCCTGGAGGACTACGGCGTCGTCACCGAGAACGGATATGAGCCCTTCACCAAGACCCCGCACGACCTGCACGTCATCGATTGCTAGCCCATTTCGATAGATTTTTGGGGCGGGGCGTCCGAAATGATTCGGGCGCCCCGCGTTCTCTTTTTATGCGCTCGCTGCAGGCGCCGTCTGCAAGTGTATAATTTCGGTCGTATGTAATTTGGACGCTTGTGCGTTCTGCCCATAACAAGAAAGGTCGCTATGCCTACCATTTCTACCGCCGACTTCAAGAACGGCCTCGGTCTCCGCATTAAGGACAAGGTCTACACCATCGTCGAGTTCCAGCATGTCAAGCCGGGCAAGGGCGGCGCGTTTGTGCGCTACAAGACCCGCGACATCAAGAGCGGCCGCGTCGTCGAGAACACCTGCAACGCCGGCACCAAGTTCGAGAGCGTCATGCTCACCACCCGTGAGTTCCAGTACCTCTACAACGATGGTACCGACTACATCTTCATGGACAATGAGTCCTATGAGCAGGTTCCCGTTCCCGAGGACATGGTGGGCGAGAACTCCAAGTGGCTGCGCGAGAATGACATCTGCCAGCTGCTCTTCGCCGACGATGAGCTCATGGGCGTGACCCCGCCGATGTTCATCGAGACCACCATCGTCCAGACCGACCCGGGCTTTAAGGGCGATACCGTCCAGGGTTCCACCAAGCCGGCCACGATCGACACCGGCGCTGTCATCCAGGTCCCCATGTACCTCAACGAGGGCGAGGTCATCAAGGTTGACACCCGCGACGGCAAGTTCGTCTCCCGCGTTTAGCAACCAACTCTTCTAGGAGGACTCATGCCCCAAGAAATCAAGATTGACGGCATCGGCATTTCGCCCGATGTTCTGACCGCCATCGTCTCGCGCGCCGTGTCCGATGTCGAGGGCATCGCCTCCGTTGGCGTCAAGGACCTTGCCACCAACCTTGTCTCCATGATGCTCTCGTCCAAGGCCCCGGCTTCTGAGCCGGCGGTCGAGGCCGAGGTCGTCGGCGACAAGCTCGCACTCACCGTGCGCGTCGTGGTGTTCTTTGGCTATCCGTTCAAGAAACTCGCCGAGGCCGTTCGCGCTGCCGTGGTCGCCGCCATCGATGCCCAGGTTGGCGTTGAGGTCGAGCGCGTTGACGTTTGCATCGACGGCCTCGTTTTCCCCAAGGAGTAACCTTTGAGCCTTAAGGTTTATCGCGGGCGTACGCTTGCCCGCAGTCAGGCGCTGCAGCTGCTGTTCCAGGCCGAGGCCACGGACAGCCCGCTCGAGCGCGTCCTCGAGGGTGATTTCCTGATCTCGAAGGGTCCCCTCGACCCCTATGCGCTGGAGCTGTGCCGCGGTGCCTACGAGCATATCGACCGCATCGACTGCGCTCTGCGCTCCGTTGCCAAGAACTGGGATCTTATGCGCATGCCCGGTGCCGACCGCAATCTGCTGCGTATCGCCGTTTACGAGATGCGTTTCCTCACCGACGAGGAGGTCTCGGACGCCATCGTGATCAACGAGGCCGTCGAGCTTGCCAAGGCCTATGGCACCGACCAGTCCGCGTCGTTCGTCAACGGCGTGCTGGGCAAGATCGCTCGCAGCGAGGAGCTGCCGGGCGAGGACCTATACCAGGAGCTGCTGGCCGAGGATCGCGCTCGCGAGGAGGCACAGGCTGCCGAGGCTGCCGCTAAGGTTGCGGTTGCCCAGGCTGAGGCTGGTGTGTTGGCCGAGGATGCGGACGCTGCTGAGGCCGTCGAGGCCGACTCCGTCGAGGAGTAGCCATGCCAGAGGGTTCTGTCCGTAACTTTGATGAGATTTCGGACCGTCTGGATCAGATCATCGCTACCGTTCGCTCCAAGGATACCTCCTTGGAGCGTTCGCTCGATTTGTTTGACGAAGCGATTGAGCTGGGCTCCCGCGCGGTCGATATGGTCGACAAGTTTGAGTTGACGCCGCGTGAGGCCGACAAGCTCGAGCAGGAATACGATGAGGATGCGGCAAACGAATCCCAGGATAGCTAGGCCGCATCTCCGGATACGAATGGTTGATGGCATTCATGAAACGCGTGCGTCTTGATGACGAACTGATTTCACAGGGCATCTGCGCCGATCGCGCGGATGCCCTTCGCACTCTTATGGCCGGCTTGGTCTCGAGTGGCGGTGAGCGCTTGACTTCGCCGGGCCTTAAGGTGATCCCGGGGCTGCCGCTGCATGTGAAGGGGCGCATCCCGTATGTTGGGCGCGGCGGCCTTAAGCTCGAGGGCGCGCTCGATGCGTTTGGGATCGATCCGACGGACCTTGCTTGCCTCGATGTGGGATGCTCCACGGGCGGCTTTACTGATTGCCTGCTCAAGCGCGGCGCCGCGACCGTTGTCTCGGTCGACGTGGGCCGTGCCCAGTTTGATTGGTCGCTGCGCCAAGACGATCGCGTGACGCTCCACGAGCGCACGAATGTGACGCAGTTGCCCGAGCTCGGCTACGGCGCTGCTATTGACCTGGCTGTGTGCGATGTGTCGTTTACGAGTATCGCGAATATCATCGACGCCGTGCTGGCGTGCCTGAAGCCTTCGGGTTCGTTTTGCACGCTCGTAAAGCCGCAGTTTGAGGCGCCGGCTGCGCTGGTGGGCGAGGGCGGTATCGTGACCGACCCTGCCGTCCGCCGCGATACACTCGTGGCGGCGATTGAGCTCTTTGCCGCCAAGGGCCTGTTCCCGCTCGATGTGTGCGTGTCGCCAATCCATGGCGCTAAGGGCAACGTTGAGTTTTTCCTGTACGGCACGAGGTTTGCCCCCGGCGAGCGCGCCGAAGATGAGTTGCAATCCCAGGTATCGGCTTTGAGCGAGAAAGCGGCAACGCTATGAAGGTCTTTCTGGTTCCCAATTACTACAAGCAAGAGGCGGTCGAGAGCGGCCTGATGCTCGAGCTCTGGCTGACGCGCCAGGGCTACGAGGTTGCATGGGCTGCCGACCAGCGCTCCAAGATCCAGAGCACGCCCGATGTTGACGATGCCGACTTGGTCATCACGCTCGGCGGCGACGGCACACTGCTGCGCGCCGCCCGTATTCTCAACTACCGCGAGATTCCCATTTTGGGTCTTTCCTATGGCCACCTGGGCTTTTTGACGGCGGCCAGTCCCGAGGAACGCGATATTTTGCAGGTTGTGAGCGATGCCCTGTCCGGTGAGCTCCACGTGAGCCGCCGCGCCACCATCGCCGCGGATATCGTCTCGGTGCGCGATGACGGCACGAAGGATGTCGTGCGTTCGTTCGCCCTCAACGATATGGCGCTCACGCGTGGGCCCCTGTCCGATATGGTCGAGTTTGACATCACGGTGTCCGGCCATCATATCGATCGCCTGCGCGGTGACGGTGTCGTCGTGTCGACGGCGACCGGCTCCACCGGCTATGCGCTTTCCGCCGGCGGCCCTATCGTCAGCCCTGATTACACGGGCATGGTTTGCGTGCCGATTGCTCCGCATACCATTCAGGCTCGCGCCTTCTTGACCTCGCCGAGTGATGTCGTCGAAATCTTTATGTCCGATGATCGCCCGAGCGTGCCTGCCATCGCTATCGACGGACAGTTTATTACCTGCGATGGCACGGTCGAGAGCGTGGCTGTTCGTCGCGGTCCCGGCGATGTGCTGCTGCTGGATTACGGCCCCGAGAGCTTCTATAACTCGGTGAGCCGCGTGTTCTATGGAGTGCGCCATGATCGATGAGCTGCAGGTTTCCAACATCGCGCTCATTCGCGAGGCGACGTTGGTTCCGAGTACCGGCTTGACCGTCCTGACCGGCGAGACCGGTGCTGGCAAGACCGCGCTGCTCTCGGCGCTCAAGCTCATTTTGGGCGAGCGCGCGGATTCGTCGACGGTTCGCGAGGGCGAGGCGCTTGCCAGCGTCGAGGCGCGCCTGTTTGACGGCCCGCACGACACGGAGGGTTTTACCGTACAGCGCAGCCTTTCTGCCGAGGGCCGCAGCCGCGTAAAAATTGACGGCCGCATCGCCAGCGTGCGCGAGCTTTCGGAGCGCGTTGGCGTGATGATGGATCTATGCGGCCAGCATGAACATCAGCGTCTGCTCGACCCGGCGCACCATGTTGCCATGGTCGATGCTTGGGCTGGGCGCGCGGCGCTTGAGGCGCTCGAGAAGTATCGCACCTGCTTTAAGGCTTCGCGTGCCGCCGCCAAGGAGCTTCGCCGTGTGGAGGAAGCCTCACGCGCGCAGGGAAGTCGCGTCGAGGAAGCGCGTTTTGCTCTTGAGCGTATCACCGAGGTCGACCCCAAGCCAGGCGAGTACGAGGAGCTCGAGGAGCTGCTGCCGCGCTCGGAGCACGCCGAGGTCTTGGTTGCGACGGCCAACGAGGCCCATGCATCGCTTGCTGCCGAAGGGGGAGCGCTCGATGCCGTGAATGGCGCCGTTGCCGAGCTTTCACGCATGGCGACCGTTGACCGCAAGCTCGGTGACATCGCCGATGCACTTTCGGATGCCTGCATCTCACTTGAGGATTGTGCCAACGAGCTGCGTGCTTATCGCGATGGCGTTGCGTTTGACCCTCGCGAGCTCGCTCGCATGCGCGAGCGATATTCAGACCTCAAGGGCCTGCTGCGTCAGTGGGGTCCTACCATGGATGACGTGTTTGCCATGCGCGATCGTTCACAAGAGCTGTTGTCGCTGGTAGACGATGGTGATGGGCAGATCAAGAAGGCGCGTGAAGCGCTTGGCGCAGCGGAGCATGAACTGTTCGCCGCCGCCAAGGCGCTTAAACGTGCACGCAATACGGCGGCCCCGCGTTTTTGTCATGAGGTTGGCCGCCAAATGGCGCGTCTGGAAATGGGGGGCGCCGAACTCGTCTGGGAGTCGCGTGATCTTCCCCGCGCCGAGTGGACGCTTGCTGGCCCTTCGAGCTATGAGCTTTTGTATCGCAGCGGCGCTGGATTGACGCCGCGTCCCCTGCGCCGTATTGCGTCGGGTGGCGAGCTCAGCCGCGTTATGCTGGCGAGCAAGGTTGTCCTCGGCAACGCGGATGGCGTGGATACACTGGTGTTCGACGAGGTCGATGCTGGTGTCGGCGGCTCTACGGCTCGTGCTCTTGCTGGTGTGCTGGCCGATCTTGCCGCCACGCATCAGGTCATTGTCGTAACCCACCTGGCGCAGGTTGCGGTCATGGCCGACAAGCATTACGTGGTCAGTAAAGAGCCGGGCGATGTTCCCCAAACGCACCTGGACGAGGTGACCGGCGATGCCCGTACCGCCGAGATCGCCCGCATGCTGAGCGGCGATCAATCCGAGGCAAGCTTGGCCCACGCAAAGCAGATGCTCGAAGAAGCGCGTGCTTAGGCCGAGCCGCCACATACATGCCCGACCCGATCGCTACGAAACCGGCCTATCTACTACGTTTAATAGACTATCGGCAACCACGCCAAGAATTGCAAAAAGAAAACCGCAGGTAGAACGCCTGCGGTTTTCTCTATTTTCGGTATGTGGTTGGGCCATACGGATAAAACGTAGTAGATGGGGCGGGTTTCGTGGCGAGAGGCGTCTATCGGCTCCCCAATTTACCTACTCCACGACCTTATCCGGCTGGATGAGCTCCTCGTAGTAGCTGGTGTGCTCTCGGGCGTCCTCGATTTCGGGCAGCAGGAAGTTGTAGATGACCTCTATGATCATTGTGGCGCTCATCTTGGAGAACGCGAAGTCGCCCGTTGTCAGCAGTGCCTCGTGATTGACGGTATTAAAGGTGTAGTCGGCCAGGCGCGCAAGCGGAGATTTGCTGTCGCTGCTGATGACGACTACAGTGGCGCCGCAGCCGCGAGCCGCTTTTGCCATGCGATTCAAACGGCGCGACTTGCCGGAGTTCGAGATTAGCACGAAAACGTCGCCGGGGCGCAACGTGAGCGCAAAGCCGATTGATGTCTCGCTGATGGTGCTCGCCATACAGCGCAGGCCCAGCTGCGAAAACTTAAATGTCGCATCGAGCGCGACTGCGTTCGTATTGCCCACGGCGGCGAACTCAATAACGCCGGCATTCTTAAGCGCGTGCACAACAGCGGCCAACGTGTCGTGATCAATGCCGTCGATGGTCGCATTAAGCTCGCTCACCTTGGCGGCGAGGATATTTTTAAGGCTCTGCTCCATGTTGTCGAGCGAGACCTCGTCTGTCAGGCCCTCGTTGCGCTGGCTCTCCAAGTCGCGCGCCAACGAAAACTGAAAGCTGCGGAAGCTGCCGAAGCCCAGCTTACGGCAAAAGCGTGAAACCGTCGCCTCGGACGTGGCAGCGGCTCGTGAGAGCTGGGCGGCTGTCAGACGCGGCGCCTCGGACTGGTGCTCCAATATATAGTCGACAATGCGCTGCTCGGAATCGCTGTACCCTTTGTGCGTGCTAATAAGGGAGAGCGCGCTCTTGCTGCTATCGGTCATGGATGGCTCCTGGTTGGCATGAAAATCGGACTCGTTTTTCATGCCATAGTATACGGGTAGTTTCATTTACAAGATACACCTTGCCGTTTCAAGTGTTGATGGTAAACTTTCACTTACCGTTTACGGTTATGAAAGAACCTTTCACCGGAGAATTGCGCCTTGTCTCTTCTCACGCGGACGGTAGGTTGGTATCTTTCAAGTGTGGAAAAACGCGCATTTAAGCGCGTATAGGGGAGCGCCCGCGGGCGCTGTACTCAAGAAGGAGGGACACATGGCTAAGTTTGACATCATCGCCGCGACCGGTTGCCCGACCGGCATTGCGCACACCTTCATGGCGAAGGAGGCGCTGGAGAAGGCAGCTGCCGAGCGAGGTCTGACCATTAAGGTCGAGACTCATGGCCAGGTCGGTGTCGAGAACGAGCTCACGAAGGGTGAGATCGCCGGTGCCAAGGCCGTCGTCGTCGCAGCCGATAAGGATGTCCAGGCTGAGCGTTTCGCCGGTAAGCCCATGGTTTCCGTTGGCGTTTCCAAGGCCCTGTCCGTCGAGGCCGCCGGAAAGCTGATTGACCGCGCGCTCGCCGCCAAGGGCGACGACACGGTTGCCGCTGCCGCCGATGTCGAGGACGAGGTCGAGGAGAAGGAATCCGTCGGCCACATCATCTATAAGCACCTCATGAACGGCGTCAGCCACATGCTGGTCTTCGTCGTTGCCGGTGGTGTTCTGACCGCCATTTCGTTCCTGTGGGGCATCACGTCCTTTGATTCGACGGCTGCCGACTACAACAGCTTTGCCGCGATGCTCAAGATTATCGGCGGTATCGCCATGAACCTCATGGTTCCGGTGCTCTCCGCCTACATCGCCGAGTCTATCGGCAAGCGCCCGGCGCTCGTCCCCGGCTTTGTTGCCGGTATGATTGCCATCCAGGGTCTGCCCGTTAACGCTGATACCGGCATGATCGACGCTGGAGGCTCGGGTGTGGGCTTTGGCTTCCTGGGCGGCATCGTCGGCGGCTTCCTCGCCGGCTATGTCATTTTGCTGCTCGAGAAGGTTTTCTCTAAAATTCCCGCGAGCCTTAATGGCCTGAAGGCAATCTTCCTGTATCCGCTTTGCTCTACCGCCATCGTCGGCCTGGTCATGCTCGGTATTTCCGGCCCCATGGCTGCCATTAACCAGGGCATGATGGACTTCCTGCAGAGCCTCGGTAACTCCGGTCCGGTGATCCTTGGCCTGGCCATCGGCTGCATGTGCGCCTTTGATATGGGCGGCCCGGTTAACAAGGCTGCTTACGCTACTGGCACCTTCCTGCTCGGCACCGCTCTCGAAGCTGGCGTCGGCACCGAGACCTACAACTTCGGCACCAACTTCATGGCTGCCGTCTCCGCCGCTTGCATCGTTCCGCCGCTGATCACCACCTTCGCCGTCGTTGTCGGCAAGAAGTACTTCAGCCAGGAGGATCATGACGCCGGTATCGTCAACCTTATCCTTGGTTGCACCCACATCACCGAGGGCGCCATTCCGTTCATGACCAAGAACATCTGGCCCGTCATGCCTATCATGATGGTCGGTTCTTCCATCGCTTCCATCTTGACCATCTTCTTCAACGTTCACGATCCGGCGCCTCACGGCGGCTTCCTGGTCCTGCCCGTTGTCGAGAACGGCCCGCAGTGGGTCCTCGCGATCCTCATCGGCGCCGTGGTCGGTGGCATCCTGTTCGTGGCCTTCAAGAAGTACGACTTCGAGAAGAACCAGAAGCCCGCTCCTGCAGCCAAGCCGGCTGAGACCCCTAAGGCCGCTGCTGTCGAGGCCCCCAAGGCCGAGGCTTCCGACTTCGTGAAGGTCGAGAACGTCTTTGTCGCCGAGGACTTCGCTTCTCGTGACGAGGCTCTGAGCTTTGTCTCCAACCAGGCCGTTAAGGCCGGTATCGCCGGCGATGCCGACGCCGTGATGAACGCCTTCCTGGCCCGCGAGGCCGAGGGCACCACGGGCATGATGGAGGGCTTCGCCATTCCGCATGCCAAGTCCGA
>CAMQPJ010000038.1 GCA_947003675.1 uncultured Collinsella sp.
GGATTATTGTCTAAAACACCCCGATGTGCCAAACTGCTCTTATATGTATAAAGATGGCATAAAGGTCTACTGCTCGTGGCAGAGGCCAGATGTCCAAGGGAGTCCACGTGGCACACAACAAGCTGGAGGCAAGCCTCCAAGACCAGCGTAGTCAAGGCGGGCATGGAGCCATTCCCCTCTCCGCTGGCATGCTGCTCGTTACGCTCGGCGTCGTCTACGGTGACATCGGCACGAGCCCCATGTACACCATGAAATCAATCGTCGCCAACAACGGCGGCATCGGTACCGTCAGCGAGGACATGATCTTGGGCGCGCTCTCGCTCGTCATCTGGACCATGACACTCGTGACCACGGTCAAGTACGTTGTAATCGCCATGAAGGCCGACAACCATAACGAGGGCGGCATCTTCGCCCTGTTTAGCTTGGTGCGCAAAGTGGCGCCTTGGCTGATTCTTCCCGCCATGATCGGCGGCGCGGCGCTGCTCGCCGACGGCATCCTCACCCCCGCCGTCACGGTTACCACGGCCATTGAGGGCCTGCGCACTATCGAGTGGGGCCACGCGCTATTGGGTGACGGGCAAGCCAACGTCATCATTATTACCATCATCATTATCTGCGGCCTATTTGCCATGCAGCGCGCCGGTACCTCGTCGATCGGCAAGCTGTTCGGCCCGCTCATGACACTGTGGTTCCTGTTCCTGGCAGGCGCCGGCCTGTTCAACATGCTCGGCAACCTGTCCATCTTGCGCGCGCTCAACCCCATCCGCGGCATCATGTTCCTGTTCTCGCCCATCAACCACTCGGGCATCATGGTGCTCGGCTTTGTCTTTCTGTCGACGACCGGCGCCGAGGCGCTCTATTCGGACATGGGTCACGTGGGCAAAGCTAACATTTACGCATCCTGGCCGTTCGTAAAGGCGGCCCTTATCCTCAACTATCTGGGTCAGGGCGCTTGGCTGCTCGCCAATAACTCCAACCCCCAGATGCTCGCGATGGATATCGTCAACCCGTTCTATATGATGCTCCCCGAGCCCCTGCGCCCCTTTGCCATCGTGCTTTCGGCCGTAGCGGCCATCATCGCCTCGCAGGCGCTCATCACCGGCTCTTTCTCGCTGGTATCCGAGGCAACGCGCCTCAACCTTATGCCGCATCTGCGCATCCACTACCCCAGCGACACCAAGGGCCAGCTCTATATTCCGCTCGTCAACAACATCATGTGGGTCGGCTGCATCTTCATCGTGCTGCTGTTCCAAAACTCCGAGCGCATGGAGAGCGCCTACGGCCTCGCGATTACCGTGACCATGCTCATGACCACGACGCTTTTGACGAGCTACATTGCCGGCATCCTCAAGCACAAGCTGGGTGCCTGCGTCTTCGCCCTGCTCTTTGGTGCCATTGAGCTATGCTTCTTCGCCTCGTGCCTCACCATGTTCTTTGACGGCGGCTACGTCATGATCTTCCTGGCCGCACTGCTGTTCGGCCTTATGTATGTGTGGCGTCGCGGTACCGCCATCGAGCGCACGCAGACGATTCTGCTGCCCGTCTCCAAGTACATTGACCAGCTCAACCGCCTGCGCAACGACGAGACCTACCCCGTACTCGCCGACAATCTGGTATTCCTCACCAACAGCCCCGATCCGCTCACGCTTGACCGCGACGTGCTCTATTCCATCCTGGACAAACATCCCAAGCGCGCCAAGGCATACTGGTTCATCAACGTACACGTTACCGACGAGCCCTATACGCACGAGTATTCCGTTGAGACCTTTGGCACAGACTTCCTGTTCCGCGTGCGCTTGGACCTGGGCTTTAAGGTCAATCAGCGCATCAACGCCTACCTGCGCCAGATCGTTGGCGACCTGATGGCATCGGGTGAGTTGCCGCCGCAGCATCACACCTACTCCATCTACGAGACACGCGGCAACGTGGGCGACTTCCGTTTTTGCATGCTGCGCAAGATGCTTGCCCCCGAAACGGACATCAACCGCAACGACCATCGCGTCATGGCCATCAAGTACGCCGTCCGCCGCGCCTGCGGAAGCCCGGCACGTTGGTACGGTCTCGAGAACTCGGCCATCATCATCGAGTACGTGCCGCTGTTTGCCCGCATGCGTCCGGCAGTCAAACTCGTTCGCACCCAGGTGCCACTTGAAGTTCAAATCGAGGAAGCCGAGGAAATGGAAGTCGACATCTTCTCGGACGACTTGGTCAACGGCAACGAAGCCGGTAGGAATATGAACGTCGATCCCACCGAGCTGCTCGAGAGCGTCGCCGATACGCCCGAACAGCAACTGCTCGACGGCCTCGAGAGCGAACAACTCAACGACGCCAACTTCTAGCGACGTCATAAATCAACGACAGCGGCCCTGCACCTCACGAGAGACGCAGGGCCGCTTTGCATTGCAGTAAAGCTAACGGCTACGAACGACGCGGCTCGGGAACCACGAGTCTATCGGGGCTTGCGCCCTCGGCATCCATCAGGCTCACGTAGCGAATCGACGGATCCCCATACATCGCGTAGTAATAATTGCCCGTGCGCGCGCTAAAGCATCCGGTGTAGATAGTCTTCTCGAACTTGCCATCGCCCATCCTGGACGCCCCCTCGATCATCACCACGCCCTCGAGCGAGCGGAACATGCGGACGACGTTTTCGGTCTCGCTCTCCTTTTGCGGGTAATTGGCATTGAGGTACGCCGCCTTTACAAAACGGCTCGGCGAATAGCAGTCACCCGGAATACCGCGCATGCCGGCACCGGCTCCATAGGGCTTAAGCTCGGCGCCACGCCACTTCGCCGTCTGCGGAAAATCGCTTGTGGCGGTGATATAGGTGCGGAGGTTTTCCATGTGCCACGGGAAGGTCGGCTGGTTGGCAAGGGTGTCGACCGGGTCGTCGTATACATGCAGGCCGTCAGCCATCATCTCGACCACGATGCTGCGCTGGCTGTCGCCGATAATCCAATGGAGCAGCGACACGCCCAGCCCCTCTCCGGCAGATTTGGCAACAATCACCGTGTCGCGCAGCGCGGCCTCGACCTCATCGACCGTCGAGAACGTCGCTGCCACCCACAGGGGAAACTCATAGGCCGCGATATTGGTCTTTCCATCAACCGGCCCCTCGGCATACTCGGCATAACCCGGGAAATTGAGGCCCGCCACGGCGAGGCCCGCATCGTTGCCGCAATCGAAGAACATAGGGTAGTTCTTGTAATCGATGCACATACCGATCACCGCGTGTGCCGCTGTCGCGTCGTCGATAAACGAATACGGAATCTGAAACCCGCGCGGCATCACGCGAACCTGTTGGCCGTAGTCAAAGCTCCAGTCGAGGTTGCGGCCTAGATACATGTGGCCAGAATTATCGGTAAATCGAATACTCGTGCACATAGCGCCTCCTAGCTTTACGTTCTTGCTAATTTCATTGTCTCCAAACAAAAAGGCGCTAAACACAAAAGCCCGGACATGACAACAATGTCACGCCCGGACTATTCAAGCTGGATAAACTCAACCAAGTTAACCCCGCAGGTCGTCTAAGGGGTCAAAGTGCCGCAGATTGCCACGAAAGAGGAGCGAAGCGTACTTAAGGTACGCGAGCGACGATTGAGCGGCAAGGTGCGATGCTTTGGTCCCCTTAGACCAACTTTCCTAGACAGTGGTCAATCATATGCTGGATCATCTGTGCCTCGAAGCCCACAAAGTCCTGCTTGCGCTCGCGCATCTTGCCGTCGACGATCACGTCATAAGCGACCTTGCACTTGATATAGCGCGTGGACTTGGTGATCTCCTCGTGCGTCAGGCAGCTCTCCTCCATCTTGCTGGCGCCCAGGCCAAACACCAGACGGGGGTTGTAGAGCACGTGAGGCTCGCCGGCATCGTCCAGGTAGACGCAAACCTTCTTGGTGACGCCAATCTGGTTAGCGGCAAGGCAGCCGGCATCGTCGAGCGACTTGATGGTATCGATCAGATCCTGAGCAACCGACTCGTCCTCGACGGTCGCAACCTCGCAACGCTGGGACAGGATAGCCTCGTCGTGGCAAAGCTCTTTAATCATACGTTCCTCCATAGGGGTCGTTGTAACCGCTTAAGTATACGGTACCCACACATTTTCATACGGAAAATACCGCCCGTCCGTTACAAAGCGCCGAACATCAACATGCGAGGAACAACAGCGTCGTAAAGGGGCTATAGTAGTTGAGTTCGTGTCAATCGGCCTAAACTCGGGGCCGAACAAGGAAAGGGTATGCATGGACGAACTTTTTCACGTCAGTGAGCGCAAGTCCACAATCGGGACCGAACTCCGCGCTGGACTGACAACATTCCTGGCGATGGCCTACATCATCGCCGTCAACCCCGCGGTGCTCTCGGGCGTTGGCATCGATGCGGGAGCGCTCGCCTGCGCCACCTGCCTGGGCGCCGGCATCATGACCATCTGCATGGGCATCTTCGCCAACCGCCCGCTCGCCTGCGCGTCGGGCTTAGGCGTCAACGCGATGATCGCCGGAATCACCACCACCGTCTGCGGCGGTGACTGGCACGTGGCCATGAGCGTCATCTTCCTCGAGGGCGTCGTCATCTTGCTGCTCGTGCTTTGTGGCCTGCGCGAGGCCATCATGGACGCCATCCCGGTTGTCCTGCGTCACGCCATCTCGGTGGGTCTTGGCCTGTTTATCGCCATGATCGGCCTGTGCGACGCTGGCATCATCACCGCTGGCGCCGGTACGCTCGTCGGCCTGGGCGACATCGCCTCCCCCACCTTTATCGTCGGCATCATCTCCATCGTCGTGACGGTTGCCCTGGCTTCCCGCAACGTGCCGGGCTCGTTGCTCATCGGCATCATCGTCGCCGTTATCGCCGGTATCCCCCTAGGTGTGACCCAGGCTCCGACCGGTATCATCGCCCCGCTCGACTTCTCGAGCATCGGTGGCCCCATCGCCGACGCCGGCGGCGTGCCCGCCATCGTCAAGGTCCTTACCGACCCCGCGCTCCTCGTCATCTCGTTCTCGCTGCTCATGAGTGACTTCTTCGACACCATGGGCACCGCGATGGCCGTGGCCAAGCAGGGCGAGTTCCTCACCGACGACGGCAACGTCGAGAATATCAAGGAAATCCTGATCGTCGACTCCGCCGCCGCCGCTGTGGGCGGTTTCATGGGCGTCTCCTCCATCACCACCTTCGTCGAGTCCACTTCCGGCGCCGCCGACGGTGGCCGCACGGGCCTCACCTCCGTCACCACCGGCGTGCTGTTCATTCTCGCCGCGTTCTTCTCCCCCATCGTCACCATCGTTTCCAGCGCCGCCACCTGCGGTGCTCTGGTCTACGTCGGCTACCTCATGATGAGCGAGGCCTCCGAGATCGACTGGTCCGACGTGTCTCAGGGTTTCCCGGCGTTCATGATTGTCGCCGGCGTGCCCTTCACCTACTCCATCTCTGCCGGCATTGGCCTGGGCTTTATCGCCTACGTGATCGTCGCGCTCTTTAAGGGCGAGGCCTCCAAGATCAAGCCGCTCATGTGGATCGCAGCCCTCGCCTTCCTCGTCTACTTCTTTGTAGCGTAGGCGCAAGGTTCGCAATATCAAACAGCAAAGCGCGGAGTCGCATCGAGCGGCTCCGCGCTTTTCTTTTAAGCCCAGGCAACGCACGGACGCGCGATGTATTGCTTCCCAAGTTTTGGACATTTTGCCCTCCAAACGGCACTACCGCCGGCTACATCCTGCAGATATGCTGGACGTAATCGCATAGGCCCTATGAGGATGGGAGTAACCATGGCCGCCTTGTTCACGACCCCCAAGCGCAATGACAAAACCTCTGGAGCCCATTTTGTCGAGCCCGACGTGCGCCGTCGCACGTTGCTCGCACACGGCAGCTGGCGCCGCGTGACACGCCGCATCGTCTGCGGCCTGGCCTGCGCGCTCACGGTGAGCTCGCTGCTCATGCCGAGCGTCTCGCTCGCGGCCGAGTGGGTGGACGTCGGCGGCACCCAGTACAACGCCGGCACCGCGGCAGGCGACGAGGCCGGCACCTGGAGCTGGGACGGCGCCGACGATATGAAGCTCAACGGCTATAACGGCGGTGCAATCAATGCTGCAGGCAAGCTCAACATTGCGTACGAGGGCAAGAACACCGTGAAAACCGAGCCCGATTACACCGGAGCCGCCATCAAAGCGCAGGATGGCACTAACCAGATAGCGGAGTTGAACATAACGAGCTCGAATAGCACGGATGAGCTCAATGTGACAGCCGAGGCCGATGCAATTAAATCCACAGGCGACCTCTCCATTTCTGGCCCAGGCACTGTGAACACCACGAGCACTACTTCCGACGGAATTGAGGCAAAGGGCGACCTCTCTATCACGGGCTCGGGCACCGTGAATGCAACGGGCGGTACCGAAGGTATCCAATCCAAGGACAAGACCACCATCGATTCCTCTGGCACAGTGATCGCTAAAGGAAACGAAAGTTACGGCATCTCCGCGGGCAGTGACCTCATCATCAAAGGCGGTGGCAAGGTAGAAGCAAGCTCTATAGAAGAAGCAGCGATTTGGGCTAAAGACGGCATCAACATCTCGGGCGGCAGCCAGGTCAAGGCGAACTCCGAGGGAGATCTTGCCGTCGACACTGAGGGCAGTCTCGCGGTCACGAACGCCTCCCTTGACGCAAGCGGTGTTGAATATGGTGTCTATGCCCACAAGGGCGTTACGCTCGATCACGCGACCGTGACGGTCCGTACAAGCGCGAGCGGCGGCCAGGCCATCGCCCTCATCACTGACGGGGACGACATCGTCATCAAGAATGGTTCCATCGTGGACGCGTTCGCGGAAGGCAAATTCTCGGTTGCAATCTCTACCAGAAACCACCAGCCAAACGTCGCTGGCGGCCACATCTACATCAGCGACTCCGTTGTTAAGGCTATAGCCCGCTATGTCGAGACCGGTGGCGATGGCCCCGATCACTACAGCAACGACCAAAGCGGCGCAGTCATCCCTGAGCCTAGGGGTCTGAACATCGGTATCTTCGCCCAGACCTACGAGGGCATCACGCCCGCGAGTATCTCGATCGTCCGCAGCAAGCTCACGGCCGAGGGAGACACGGCGGCAATCTTCGCTCTTGCCATAAGCGAGGACGGCAAGGCGATCGGCACCATCGAGATCGAAGGCGCTCCCATCCAGACGCCCGCAGGCGGCAAGATCATTAACTATTACAACGAGGAAGAGTACGGCCCCAGCATCTCCTACGAGGCAGGTCAAACCATCGGCACGGGCGACACCACGATCGACTCCCCCTATAACGAAGCTGTCGCCAAGAGCACGGTCATCATGCCTCCCGAGGAGATCAAACCCGAGGAGAAGCCCGGCGAGACCAAGCCCGAGGGTTCCAAGTCCGAGGGTTCCAAGTCCGAGGGCACGAAGACGACCAAGACCGTTGCAGTTGCAGCCACGGGAGCCAAGACCACCGGCAAGCTCGCGGCAACCGGCGACGCCTCGAACGCAGCCATCGTGGCAGCCGCCCTTGCAGGAACAGCCGCCATCGCCGCGGGCGCCGTGGTGAGCCGCAAGCGCTCGTAAACACTTTTTCGCACGGGACGGGTGGATCGCGGCCCTTGCCTTCCTCGTCTACTTCTTCGTAGCGTAAGGGCAAGGCTGCAAAAGCTGAACAATAAAGCGCGGAGTCGCCATGCGGCCCCGCGCTTTTCTTTTAGCGCCGGTCCCTGCGCCGGCGTGCGGCCTATTTCTCCCCCATTTTGGCCATTTTGCCCTCCAAACGGCACTACCGCCGGCAACATCCAGCAGATACGCTGAATCTAGTCGTATAGGCCCTATGAGAACGGGAGCAACCATGGCAGCCTTGTTCACGACCCCCAAACGCAATGACACTACCGCCGGAACCCATGTTGCCGAACCCGACGTTCGCCGTCGCATAGGACTCGCGCACGGCAGCTGGCGCCGCGTGACGCGCCGCATCGTCGCGGGCGCCGTGTGCGCGCTCACGGTGAGCTCGCTGCTCATGCCGAGCGTCTCGCTCGCAGCGGAATGGGTCAAGGTCGGCGGCAACAAGTACAACACCGCGGCGAGCGACGAGGCCGGTACCTGGTCGTGGGACGGCGCCGACGACTTGAAGCTCAACAACTATAACGGCGGCGAGATCCAGGCCGCAGGCAAGCTCAACGTGAATTACTCGGGAACCAACATCGTCACTGCCGAATGGATTGAAAGCATCAACGTTTCTCATGGCACTAACGAGAATGCCGAGCTCAATATCCAAGGCGACGAGGGCGGCACGCTCAGCATGACATCTACTGAGGACGCTATCCTCTCCACGGGTAATATCAACATCGACGGAGCCGGATCCGTCAACGCCACGAGCACTGGGCTTGATGCCATCAATGCCGGAGGTGATCTCGCTATCAAAGGTTCGGGCAACGTCAACGCCACGGGTGCATCGGATGGCATCAGGGCAAACGGCAATATCACGATTGACGACAGCGGAACCGTCACCGCCAGGGCTACCAAGGACAAGGGTATTGGAGCCGACAAGAACCTCACCATCAAGGGTGGCGGGACGGTCGAGGCAAGCTC
>CAMQPJ010000039.1 GCA_947003675.1 uncultured Collinsella sp.
GGGCCGAGGCCGGCTTCAACGAGCTCAATGTTGGCATGTCCGCAACCGAGACGCTTACTACCAACGAGCGCGTCCGCGGCGCCGATCCGCTCGTGGACTACGTGCCCGCCAGGGGCAACGAGGGCGAGGACGGCTATGTGCCGGCGCAGCCCGGCGGTCTGGGCGAGGAGGACATGGTGACCCTGGTGCTGCCGTACGCCAAGTCCGCCCGCGACGGCGTGCGCATTCTGGGCGACCTGCTTGAGCGCTACGGTACCTACGAGAACAACGGCATCGCCTTTAGTGACGTTGACGAGATCTGGTGGCTCGAGACCATCGGCGGCCACCACTGGATCGCCAAGCGCGTGCCCGATGACGCCTATGTGACCATGCCCAACCAGCTGGGTATCGACGGCTTTGACCTGGACGATGCCGAGGGCACCCAGGCAGATCATATGTGCTCTGCCGACCTGCGCTCCTGGATGGCCGAGTGGCATCTGGACCTGACGCTGGGCGTCGGGGGCGACGGTCCGGCGACGGTCTTTAACCCGCGCGAGGCCTTTGGCTCGCACAGCGACAGTGACCACGTCTATAACACGCCGCGCGCCTGGTATATGCAGCGCTGCCTCAACCCCAGCGATGTATGGGACGGTCCCGACGCCGACTACACGCCCGAGAGCGACGACATCCCTTGGAGCCGCGTGCCCGAGCGCAAGGTGACCATCGAGGACATCAAGTACGTGCTTTCGAGCCACTACCAGGGCACGGAGTACGACTGCTACGGCAGCAAGGGCACGCCCGCCACGCGCGGTGCCTATCGTCCCATCGGCATCAACCGCAACAGCCAGCTTGCCGTGTTGCAGCTGCGTCCCTATGTACAGCCGGCGTATCGCGCCGTGCAGTGGATGGCGTTTGGCTCTAACTCGTTTAACGCGCTCGTGCCGCTGTACGCCAATGTCGAGACCATGCCCGAGTACTATGCCGACACGCAGGCTCGCGTGACATCCGAGAACTTCTACTGGGCCAATCGCTTGATTGGTGCCTTGGCCGATGTTCGCTTCCACGAGTGCGGTCGCGCGGTCGAGGATTATCAAGAGAAGGTCGGCGGCATGGGCCACAAGCAGATTCACGACGTTGACGCTGTCGTGGCCGCGCTGCCCGAGGCCGAGGTGCCCGCCGAGCTTGCCCGCGCCAACGAGGAGTTTGCCGAGCGCGTGCGGGTGGAGACCGATGCTCTGTTGGGCAAGGTCCTCTACACCACGAGCTGTGCCATGAAGAATTCCTTCGCGATGAACGACAATGTGAGGTAAAGCCGACCTTGCAACGAGCGAGCGGGGCAAACGCCGTCGAGGGCTTTGCCCCGCTCGATTCCTACCTTGGCGGTAAAACGATTTTGTGTCGTTCGCCCAATCTTGGGTACAAGAAGGCTAATGCAGTTGTTCATGATTGGAGCCAACCATGGTTATGAAACTCGATCAGCTTGTTAACGGTGCCATCAACGTGGGCTTCGGCGCCGCCGCCGTTGCCGTCGAGGGCGGCAAGAAGGTCCTTGACGACCTCAATACCAAGGGCGAGCAGGTCCGCAAGGATGCCGGCACCCCCGATATCGCCCGCAGCGTGTCCGACATGTTCGAGCAGGCGGGTGGCACCATCTCCGACCTGACCGAGCGCCTGGGCATGCAGGGCGAGGCTGCGGCGCAGCGCGTGCTCGACGAGCTCATCCTGGCCCGCGTCCGCGTTATGACCGCCCCTGAGCGCACGGCCTTTTTGGCCCATGTGCGCGACATCGTCGATTCGGTCGAGGACAACGTGACCTCGGTGCCCGTCGAGTCCGTTGAGCCCGACGACGCAGAGGACGCCGAAGAGGCCGAGTAGCAGCGCAGATGGCAGATTCCACCACCGATTACAACAATCTAGATCCCTTGGGTGACGAGACGGCGGTTGTCGATGAGGTTGAGGCCGCCGTCTCGGGCGCTCGCAAGAAGCCGCGCGCTGTCGATATGGTCCCCGAGGAGCCCGACGCGATGGCGCCGGACGAGGAATACCAGCTCACGCCGGCAGGTCGTCGTGAGCGCATTGGGCAGATCGTTCGCCTGATCAAAAAGTATCGCGTATGGGATAACCTCACGCCGGTGCGCCTGCGTCGTCTGCTCGAAGAGCTCGGCCCCATGTTCGTTAAGATGGGGCAGATTCTGGCCAACCGCTCCGAGATTTTGCCGCAGCGGTTTTGCGACGAGCTGCGTCGCCTGCGCTCCGACGTAGAGCCGGTGCCGTATGAGGTAGTGCTCCGCTGTCTGGAAGAGGAGTACGGCCAGCGCTTGGGGCAGATGTTCGACGCGATCGACCCCAACCCGCTCGGAAGCGCGTCGCTCGCGCAAGTTCACCGTGCCCGTCTGGTGACGGGCGAGGACGTGGCCGTTAAGGTGCAGCGCCCCGGCGCGCAGCAGGTCATGGCGCAGGACATCGACATCATCCGTTCGGTGGTGCGCATCGTTTCCAAGTTCGTCAACACCGACCAGTTTGTTGACTTGCATGCCGTCGTCGAGGAACTGTGGGCCTCGTTTCGCGAGGAGACCAACTTTTTGGCTGAGGCCAAAAACCTCAACGATTTCTATGAGTTCCATAAGAGCGTCCATGGCGTGTCGTGTCCTAAGTCCTACCTGGACCTTTGCACCGAACACGTGGTGGTCATGGACTACATTGACGGCATCTCGATTGCCGATCCCGAGCGCCTGGTGGCCGAGGGCTATGACCTGGAAAAGATTGGCTCGGCGATTGTCGAGGACTATTCGACGCAGGTGCTCGATGACGGCTTTTTCCATGCCGACCCGCATGCGGGAAACATCATTCTCAAGGACGGCATCGTCTACTTTATCGACCTGGGCATGGTCGGGCGCATGTCGAGCCACGACCGCGGTATCGTTAAGGACATGATTTTCGCCGTGGCCGAGGGTGACGTTCCCAAGCTCAAGGACTCGCTTATGCGCTTTGCCGTGACGCGCGGCGACTCGGCCGAGCTTGACCATTCGGCCTTTTTGTCCGATCTGGACTTTATCGTTGCTGACTTCGCGGGTCTTGACCTTAAGGATCTTGATATCGGCGAGTTTTTGACCTCGCTGCTAAATTTGGCGCGCAAGAACGATGTTGAGCTGCCGAGCGTGGTGACGATGTTCGCCCGCGGCATGGTGACGCTCGAGGGCCTGCTGACCGAGTACATGCCCAACGTCAACATGATCCAGATCATCCAGACGCATATCAAAAACGAGAAGAGCACCTATGCGCGCGTCCGCGAAATGGGGCGCGATCTTGCCGCGAGCAGCTATCGCGCGGC
The DNA here is from genome assembly GCA_947003675.1 of uncultured Collinsella sp. GTDB lineage: Bacteria > Actinomycetota > Coriobacteriia > Coriobacteriales > Coriobacteriaceae > Collinsella. The sequence goes on from CAMQPJ010000039.1 coordinate 3,311, forward strand.
AAAAGGCTCGCTCGAGGCGGCCGAGTATCTGGGCTTGGCGTCGCGCATGCTCACGCGCGGCCAGCTTAAGCTAAACACACAGATCATGAGCAGCGATAAGGCGCTGCGACAGCTGGGCGGAATTATCGACCGCATGTCGATGGCAATTGTGATCGCCGGTCTGTTTATCGGTTCGTCGGTGGTGTACTACGCGCGCATCGAGCCGGTTGTGTTCGGTATCCCGGTCATTGGCTTTATGGGCTACGTGAGCGCGCTGGTGTTGGCGCTGATGCTGGGCCGCGAGATCTGGCGCAACAGTCACGGCGGCAAGCGGTAACGATTTTCCGGGGTTGGGGAAACGGGTTATTTTGCTCGGCACTCCATCTTCACCCTTTTCTATCGCAAACCATAGCTTTTACCTTGGGCTTCGCCTGTGTGCGGGGCCCTTTTGCGTGATACCATACTGACAGTAATAATCGATGGCCTAGATGGTGGTGCGGAGACGCACGAATGCGCAGTTTTCCTGCGCGTTTGGGAGAATCGGGGTGCAAATCCCCGGCTGTACCAGTAACCGTAATTCCTCTTGGCCCGGGATGGTCGCGTCGCAGATCGGACGGCGCGCCCGGGTCGGTAAGGTTAAGTCGGATCGCCTCCCATCTTGCACGCGGCCGCGGCGCATGCCGCCGGTACGCGTTGGGCTCTGGAGGGAAGGGGGACCCCGATGGGGGTGCTCGAGCGCGATATGTGCGATGACGTGGGGCGGCCGCTGGGCAATGCCCCAAGTTCAGACAATGGGGGACAAATGGATATGTTTGAGGACGAGCGCGAGCGTGCCTCGTTGCATCGCCGTGGCGCGATTGCACGCGGTGTAGCCAAGCGCGGCCTGGTGGCATTCCTGGCCTTCGCGATGGCTTTCAGCACCACGCCGGCTCAGCTGTGGGCCGAGGGCGCCGAGGGCATTGCCGAGGCTGTGGCTCAGGCTGCGACGCCGGGCGAGGACGCAGCGCTTGCGGGCGGTACCGCTGAGCAGAGTGGCGCCGAGGTTTCGGATTCCGTGGGCGCGCCTACAGCTAGTGCCGCCACAACAGAGGCAGCAACTGGCGACGAAGGCTCGACGACGGGGGAGAGCCCTGCCACGAGCGAGCAGTCTTCGACGGCATCCGCTGGCCAAGCAGGATCTGCCGCCGCGGCTGCCGTTCAGACAGAGAACCCGACAGAAACCGGCGATGTCGTCAAGAAGCAGGTCGAGGTCTCGTTCTCGATCATCGGCACCGATGCCGACGGCAGGGCTCAGACCTGGGTGGCACCTACGCAGCTTAAGCTCGACGAGGGCTCGACGGCTGCGGATGCCTTCGTTAAGCTGCAGCAGAAGACGGGCTTTAAAGCGGATTACGAACCGAACACGGCATACGGCTTCTACCTCAAAAGCATTACGTCCCCGACAGATGGCCGCACGCTTGCCTACGATCCGACGACTTATGCCTTCTGGCAGCTGTTCGTCGACGGCGCGTCTTCCTCGGTTGGCGCGAGCAGCGTTAAGCTCACCCAGGGGCAGAAGATTGAGTTTGCCTATACGGCTGGTAGCGCGTCCCCTGTCGTTAAGGACCAGGTTGCCGCAAATGTGACCGTCATTGGTCGCGATGCCCAGGGCAAGACTCAGACTTGGGTCGATAACGCGCAGTATGTGGTGACGTCCGGCTCGAGCGCGCTTGATCTTACGAAGGTCGCGCTCGAGGCGGATGGCATCGACGCCGTTGCTGCGGGCTCCTTCATTCTGAGCCTTAAGTGCAACGGCGTTGAGCTGGGTACGCCGTTCGATTATTCGACCTATTGGCAACTGTTCATCAACGGCAAGTCGAGCGACTATACGGCAGACAATGTCACCATCCATGCCGGCGATACCGTCACGTGGTTCTACGGTGGCTGGGGCGACCAGCTGCCCCCCGATTCTGTCCATGCTTCCGTTCAGGTCCTCGGTAAGGACAAGGATGGCAAGCAGCAGGTTTGGGCTTCGACGGGCCAGACGAGTCTCAAGGCGGGCTCTACTGCCAAGGATCTCCTTGAGCAGACCGGCCTTACTCTCGATGCTGGCGAATCGTCTTGGGGCTGGTTCCTCAACGGCATTACTTCGCCGTTCGATGGTAAGTCCTATGGGTATGATCCTGCGACCAATAGCTATTGGCGCTTCTATGTAAATGGCAAGTTCGCCGACGTTGGCGCCGGTAGCTACGAGCTCGGCGAGGGCGACGCCATTACCTTTATGTATGCTGGCGACAGCGATGCCCTCCCTGGTCAGGTGCTTGGATCCGCCGATATTATCGGCCCCGATGTCAACGGGAATGATACGCGTTGGGGCACGGCGAGTAACGTTTCTCTGCCCGAAGGCTCCACGGCCCAGAACCTTATTGAGGCAGTTCTGAAGGCCAAGGGCGTTGCGTACAACGGCTCCCAGATTGGTGAGCACTGGTTCCTTAATTCCATTACTTCGCCGTTCGATCACAAGCCATATGGCTGGGATGCTGCGACCAATAAATATTGGCATCTGTATATCAACGGAGAGCCCTCATCTCTCTGCGCCAACCAGGTCACGCTCAAGAGCGACGACAAGGTTACGTTTGCCTACACCACCGATAATTCGCCCATGCCCGATCCCGACAAGATTGTCGTGGACCCGAGCGCGACGACTCCTGATTGGGATGCCGAGTGGGCCGGCTACGGCAACAGTGGCAACGGTTCGACCGTAACGGATGCCAAGACGCCTGCGCAGGCCGCCGGTCTTAAGTGGGCCTTCGATTGGAAGGCCGAGTCTGGTCAGCAGTATGCCAACTGCAGCGAACCTGTCATCGCTAACGGCTTTGTCTACATCGCGACCGAGAACGAGCTCATTAAGATCGATTCGTCCACGGGCAAAAAGGTTGCCTCTGCGCCGCTTGCCTCTAAGGTGAGCTATACCTCTCGTCCGATCTATACCAATGGCCTTCTCATCGTTCCGCTCAACGGCGGTGCGGTCCAGGCGATTACTGCGGACAAACTGATTTGCAAGTGGCTGACGCCTGGTTTGACGGACTTGACGCAGAGCTCCTGCACCGTCGTTTCGGACGGCGAGTACGTCTATGTAGGCTCGGTCGATATTTCGTATGACGAGAATTACAACGCGACCTACGGCAACGGCTCCTTTGCGCGCATTAAGATTGCCACGGGCGAAGTTTCTTGGCAGAACATCGACCCTGCCGAGGGCTATTACTGGACTGGTGCGGCTTTGACGGATAAGTATGCCATCGTTCCTACGAGCGCGGGTACGCTTAAGTGCATTGATAAGACGACGGGCGATGTCGTTTCGACCATGAAGCTCGGCGCTGTCGCAAATGCCGATTGCATTGCCGATCCGACCAATGGTTCGACCTTCTATCAGATGACGCACGACGGAAAGCTCCATGCGATTTCGCTTTCGGCGAAGGGCGTGCTGAGCGAGCAGAAGACGGTTGATCTGGGCCTCACAAATAACATGAGCGCCCCGGCGGTGTCTGGTGACAATCTGATTGTCGGCGGACAGACGGCTACTGGCTCTGCTCTGGTTCTCTATAACCTGAAGACTGGCAAAACCACGATGGTCACTGCTGCCGACGGCAAGGCGCTGCCGGCTGGTTTCAACGGTATTGCTGCTACTCCGCTGGTGAGTGTTCAGGGCGGCAAGACCTATGTGTATTTCACCGTTAACAGCGCGGATAGCAAGGATTACGTCAACTACTCTGCTGGTGGTGGCGTGTATCGCTATACGCTCGGCGATGCAGAGGCGACGCAGATTTATGATGCGGCTGGCCATTACCAGTACTGCGACTCTCCGGTCATTGCCGATGCATCTGGCAACCTGTACTACATCAATGACTCGGGCACGCTGTTCAAGCTTGGTGCCGTTGAGTCGTGGACGGTTGCCTTTAATTCCAACGGCGGGTCTGTTTGTGACACTAAGTTTGTTGCTACGGCAGATGGCAAGCTGGTCAAGCCGGCCGATCCGACGCGCGATGGCTACACTTTCGGCGGTTGGTATACCGATGAGGCTTGCACGCAGGCGTATGACTTCGGTACGCCGGTGACGGCCGATCTGACGTTGTATGCCAAGTGGACCAAGAATGCCGTTAACCCTGGCGGCATTGGCGGTTCTGGTTCCAATGGCGGCAATGGTGGCGCTGGTAACGGTTCCGGTGCTGGCACGGGCGCTGGCACGGGTTCCGGCTCCGGCACGAAGGGCCAGCAGGCTGGCGGCGCTGTCGCCCCGGGTCATAAGCCGACGACCAAGACGACGGTGTCGACCAAGACCGAGACCAAGGACAACAAGTCCGACAAGAAGGACTCCGATAAGTCCGATAGGAAGGACGAGAAGAAGTCTGACAAGAAGGACAGCAAGTCCGACAAGAAGTCCGATTCCAAGTCCGATACGGGTGCTGTTTCCACGACCACTGCTAAGAAGTCCTCTAGTGCTTCCGAGCAGGAGACTGGCACCAATCCGCTCGCCATCGTTGGCATCGCCGCCGGCGTGATTGGCCTCGCCATCGTCGGCGTGTTCGTGTTCACCAAACGTCGGTAGGTGAGGGTTGTGTCCAATAAATCCAAGGACGCTGACCCCAAGCAACCAGATTCCTCGTTCATTCAGTTCGACGATGCAAAGCAACAGGGCGCCGCTTTGGCGGCGTCCGCCTCTCGTCGCAAGGCGCTCCTTGGCGTTCTTGCTGCCGCGTGCACCATTCTGATCGTCGTCTCGCTGGGCTTCGTTCATCCTTCCGAGAGCGGCGCCTGGTCCATTGACTGGATCGTTCAGACCGTGACGGGGGAGAGCGTCGTCGCCAAGGACACCAAGGGGTCTGGCTCGTCTGCCGCTTCGGGCGAGGCTAGTTCCAAGGATTCCAAATCTTCGAATGATGCAAAAGACGAGCCCAAGGGTTCGAACGACGCCAAGGACGATTCCGAGTCTTCAAACAAGGAATCGGACAAAAACTCGGATAGCAAGAAGTCCGAGGACCGGGGCGGCAAGAAGTCTGGCGATAAATCCGCTGCCCAAAATACGGGAGCCGGTGATACTTCCAATGTGTCTGGCGGTGCTTCTTCGGGAGGCGGTCAGTCGTCTGATGGAGCCTCCAGCTCCTATGGCGGAAGTGCTCCCTCGGGCGGACAGGGCGGCTCACAGGAGTCCAGCTACGTTACGGTGACGGTTTCGGTCACATCGAGCGCTGTGGGCAATCCTGTGTCCTCTGGCGGCACCTTTAC
>CAMQPJ010000040.1 GCA_947003675.1 uncultured Collinsella sp.
AAATATTGCCTTTACGTGTTGATGCACACGGTGTGCAATAATACTCGCACTGTGCAATAGCGCACAGGCTGAGTAACAAGGAGGACGCTTGTCCCAGCTCGAGAAATGCGATCGCCGGTCCCTTCGCTCGCAGCGTGCCCTTCGCCAGGCACTTGCCAGCGAGCTTGCCGAAAGCGGCGACCTTTCGCGCATTAATGTCGCGTCGCTCACCGAGCGCGCCGGTCTTACGCGCCGCACGTTCTATTCGCACTACCGCGATATCCCTGACTTTATCAATCAAATCGAGGACGGCTTGCTGGCCGAGATCCGTGAGCGCATTGAGCTCATCACCGCAGCTCAGCTGCCCGATCTCTATCACAACATAGATGAGCTCGAGCCGGCGCCCGGTTCGGTTGAGCTGCTGCGTTATCTTGCGGCCAACCGCGACTTAATCGGTGCGCTGTTGGGTCCGGGCGGCGACCAGGCCTTCATTAAAAGGATCATCGACACCGCTCGTGAGGCTGTGGTGCCGCGTGCGCAGACGGGCATTTTGGGCCTGGCGCTGGGCACGTTCTTTGACTACTACGTTACCTACGTCGTAAGTGCCGAGGTCGGCATGATTCAGCGCTGGTTTGAGCGTGGACTCACCGAATCGCCTGAGGCCATGGCGCGCATTATGACGGTGCTCGCTTTTGTGCGCCCCGGTGACCTGTATGGCCAACCCATCGATATCAACGTGCCGGAATACGGCATGAAGCTATTGAACTTGCAGCTCGAGGACGCGGCCGACACCGCCGCAACCGTCGAGTCCAACAACTAAGAGGAGAGACAATGAGCAAACTCGTCGAGGGCATCAAGGACCGCATGGTCGCTGCCGCACGCGAGGCCGCGCCCGCCGTGGTGGACGCCGCGCAGAAGGCCGCGACTGCCGCTGTCGAGAAGGTCGCCGAGGCAGTTGCCGATGCCAAGAACGCGGCAGGGGAGACGTCCGTTGCCAGCGAGCCCGCCACCGCCGCTGAGCCCGTAGCCGCCGCCCACGCCCCCGAAGGCGCGATCTTCAACCCCGGCAACGCCCACGGCAACCTGCACCTGGGCATCGACGTGGGCTCCACCACCGTTAAGCTCGCCGTGCTCAACGACGACAACCAGATTGTCTACGCCAAGTACCAGCGCCACCACACCGACGTCCGTGCCTGCGCCCGCGACCTGTTCGAGGGCGCTGTGACCGTGCTGCCGACGGCCCAGATGACCTGCGCCATTACCGGCTCGGGTGGCCTGCTGCTGTCCCAGTGGCTCGACCTGGAGTTTGTCCAGGAGGTCATCGCCAGCAAGCGTGCCGTCGAGACCCTCATCCCGGCCACCGATGTCGCCATCGAGCTGGGCGGCGAGGACGCCAAGATCATCTACTTCGATAATGGCGTTGAGCAGCGCATGAACGGCACCTGCGCCGGCGGCACGGGCGCGTTCATCGATCAGATGGCAACCCTGCTGCACACTGACGCCAGCGGCCTTAACGAACTCGCGGCCAACGCCACCACCATCTATCCCATTGCCAGCCGCTGCGGCGTTTTTGCCAAGACCGACGTCCAGCCGCTGCTCAACGAGGGCGCCCGCCCCGAGGACGTGGCCGCCTCCATCTTCCAGGCTGTCGTGACCCAGACCATCTCGGGTCTGGCGTGCGGCCGTCCCATCCGCGGCAACGTCGCCTTCCTGGGCGGCCCGCTGCAGTACCTCTCCGAGCTGCGCCACCGCTTCTACCTCACGCTCAACCTGGACGAGGAGCACCGTATCGTGCCCCAAAACGCTCACCTGTTTGTGGCGAGCGGCGCCGCCATGGCGCACGAGTCCAACAGGCTCAGCACGTTCCCGCAGCTCATCGAGGCCATCGACAGCTTGGGCGACACGCAGGGTGCCGAGGTCGAGCGTCTGGATCCGCTCTTTGCCACCGACGAGGACTTTGCCGAGTTCAAAACCCGTCACGACACCGAGGTCGTCCCCAAGGGCAAGCTCGAAGGCTACACCGGCCGCGTGTTCATCGGTATCGACGCCGGCTCCACCACCATGAAGGCCGCGCTCGTGGGCGAGGACGGCCAGCTGTTGCACACCTGGTACGGCAACAACAACGGCGACATCCTGGGCACGGCCAAGGTCATCATGGCCGATTTCTACAACCATATCCCTGCCGGCTGCACCATCGGCCACGTGACCACTACCGGCTATGGCGAGGCACTGCTCATCGAAGCCCTCAAGGCCGACTCCGGCGAGATCGAGACCGTTGCGCACCTGCGCGGCGCCAAGGCGTTCCTGCCCGGCGTCGAGTTTATTCTGGACATTGGCGGCCAGGACATGAAGTGCCTGCGCGTCAAGGACGGTGTAATCGAGCACATCATGCTCAACGAGGCCTGCTCGTCGGGTTGCGGTAGCTTTATCGAGAGCTTCGCCGTCTCTATGAACATGGACGTGCACGCGTTCGCCAACGCCGCCATCCATGCCAAGGCCCCGGTCGACCTGGGCAGTCGCTGCACGGTCTTTATGAACTCGCGCGTCAAGCAGGCGCAAAAGGAAGGCGCCACGGTGGGCGACATCGCGGCCGGCCTGTCCTATTCCGTCATCAAGAATGCTCTGTTCAAGGTCATTAAGCTGCGCGATCCCAAGGAGATCGGCAGCCAGGTGATCGTCCAGGGCGGCACCTTTATGTCCGATGCCACGCTGCGCGCGTTTGAGCAGCTCACCGGCGTTCACGCCGTGCGCCCCGACATCGCCGGCTGCATGGGCGCCTACGGTGCGGCCCTGCTCGCCCGCGATCGCGCCGGCGCGAACGGCACCTCGACCATCCTCTCGGCCGAGGACATCGCGCACCTCACCGTGACGCAAAAGCATGTCCGCTGCGGCCGTTGCTCTAACAACTGCCAGCTCACCGTCAATGACTTTGGCGGCGGCAGGCGCTTTATCACCGGTAACCGCTGCGAGAAGGGCGCCGGCCACAAAAAGCAGAAGACCGAGGCCCCCAACCTCTTCAAAAAGAAAAACGAGCTGCTCTTTGACCGCGAGGTGCTGAGCCCCGACGAGGCCCCGCGCGGCACCGTGGGTATCCCGCGCGCACTTAACATGTACGAGAACTACCCCTTCTGGCATGCGTTCTTTACGCGCCTGGGCTTTAGCGTGCAGCTGTCCGACCAGTCGAGCAAAAAGACTTACCAGGCAGGCATCGAGTCCATGCCGTCCGAGAGCGTGTGCTACCCGGCAAAGATGAGCCACGGCCATGTGATGAACCTTATCGACCGCGATGTCGACTTCATTTGGATGCCGTGCGTGCGCTGGGAGCGCAAGGAGGATCCGACCGCCGGCAACTGTTATAACTGCCCCATCGTCATGAGCTACCCCACGGCGCTGGCGCTCAACATCGACGAGATCCGCGAGCAGAACATCGAGTTCCTGTATCCGTTTGTGCCGTATCACGATAAGACTGAGCTCAAGCGCCGCCTGTACCAGGTGCTCGCCGTTGATCGCGTGGCCGATGCGCAAGCCGGTCGCGGTCGCGTGCGCGGTCCCAAGATCACGCGCTCCGAGGTCGATGCCGCCGTCAACGCCGCCTACGAGGCCGACGCGCGTTTTCACGAGGACATCCAGACCATGGGCGAGGAGGCCCTTAAGTGGGTCGAGGACCACGGCGGCCACGGCATCGTACTCGCCGGCCGTCCTTACCACAACGACCCCGAGATCAACCACGCCCTGCCCGAGCTTATCTCGAGCTTTGGCTTTGCGGTCTTTACCGAGGATTCGCTTGCGCACCTGGTGAAGCCCGAGCGTCCGATTCGCGTCGTCGACCAGTGGATGTACCACAGCCGCCTGTACGCCGTCGCCCGTTTTGTGACGATGCGCAACGACCTGGATTTGATCCAGCTCAACTCCTTCGGCTGCGGCTTGGACGCCCTGACCACCGACCAGGTGCAGGAAATCCTTGAGGCCAGCGGCAAGATCTACACCGTGCTCAAGATCGATGAGGTGTCCAATCTGGGCGCCGCGCGCATCCGCATCCGCTCGCTCATGGCGGCGCTCAAGGACCAGGAGGCCGAGCGCTTGGCAGAGGCCACGGCCGCGGGCGAGGCTTACGAGCAGGGCGATGCCGCGCCGGTGGCCCCTTCCACGGACGCTCCCGCGTTCGCGAGCCGCAAGTACACGTTCGAGGCGCAGCGTGAGAGCGCCTCGACCGCATGGCCCAAGGTGCCCTTTACCGAGCAGATGCGTGACGAGGGCTATACCATCCTGTGCCCGCAGATGGCGCCGATCCACTTTGACCTGGTCAAAGAGGTGTTCCGCGGTGCCGGCTACAACTTGGAGCTGCTGCCCTCAACCGATCACGACGCCGTCGAGGCCGGCCTGCGCTACGTGAACAACGACATCTGCTATCCGTCGATCCTGGTGACCGGCCAGATTATGGAGGCCATCGAGAGCGGTCGGTACGACCTGTCCAAGACGGCCGTGGTTATCAGCCAGACCGGCGGCGGCTGCCGTGCCACCAACTACATCGCACTCATCCGCAAGGCCCTGCGCGAGAGCGGCCACCCCGAGATCCCGGTGATCTCGCTTTCGGCCGTGGCGCTGGGCGAGGACAACCCCGGCTTTAAGATTACACCGGCGCTGCTTAAGCAGGCAGTCTACGCGGTGCTCTTTGGCGACGTAATGATGCAGATGCTCTACCGCTGCCGCCCGTACGAGGCCACGCCCGGTGCTGCCAACGCACTCTACGAGGAGTACATGGCGCGCGCCCGCAAGTTGGCGCCCAAGTTCAACCGTCACAACTACACCAAGCTGTGCCGCGAGGCCATCCACGCGTTCGACACCATGCCGCTTGTGGGCGAGGGCACCAAGCCGCGCGTGGGCGTGGTCGGCGAGATCTTGGTCAAGTTCCACCCTACAGCCAACAACCACGTGGTCGATGTCATCGAGCGCGAGGGCTGCGAGGCCGTGGTGCCGGGCCTGCTCGACTTCTTCCTGTACTCCATGAGCAATGCCGAGCTGCAGAAGGACGAGCTGGGAAGCTCTGCCACTACGCGCGCGGGCATGCAAGCGCTTATTAAGCTCGTGGACTGGATGCGTACGCCGGTGGAGGAGATGCTCGAGAAGTCCCGCCGCTTTGAGGCGCCCGAGCGCATCGGCACCATGGCCGACAAGGCCCGTACGGTGCTTTCGGTGTGCAACAACATGGGCGAAGGCTGGTTGCTTACGGCCGAGATGCTCGACCTGATTGACCACGGCGCACCCAATATCATCTGCACGCAGCCCTTCGCGTGCCTGCCCAATCACGTGGTGGGCAAGGCCGTAATCAAGGAGTTGCGCCGCCAGCATCCCGAGAGCAACATCGTCGCGGTGGACTACGACCCCGGCGCGTCCGAAGTCAATCAGCTCAACCGCATTAAGCTCATGATCAGCGTGGCTAAGGAGAACATGCGCGCCGGCAAGGGCTTTAAGCTCGAGAAGGTGGCGCCGCTCGCGATGGACGAGGTCACCGGCCAGATGCGTGCCCATGACGGCTGCGTGAGCTGCGGCTCGGTCGATGAGAGCGCCGTGGCGTCGGTCGCTGAGCGCCTGGGACGCGGCATTAAGAAGTAACTGGCCTGCTATGGGCTAGATGTGAGACAAACGGGTGGTAGCCGTACCGGCTACCACCCGTTTTTACTGGACATATGTGGTGTAAATTGCCTCGCTTTCCCCTCCTGCGAGCTTGGATTTCGGAAGTGCGGGGAAAAACTCGGAACCTCCGAGCACACCGCCCTTTTCGACTCTTGTGACCTGCGGTTTTGTTGCCTAAAAAGCCGGTCTGGTCGGCGGTATTCGATTTTTCCCCGCACTTCCGAAAACGGTTGCCCGGTGGCACCAATAACTGGCTACAGAAAGCTAAGATAATGAACAGCTGTAGCCGTTCGCCGCAAATTACCGTCCATTTATAGAACCCATCTCCGGTGCTTGGCCTCCTTGATCCAAAGGGGGCAAAAGCAAATGAGGTATGGGGGTAGAGGGGAAACGGTAATGGATCGGCAAATCGTGCTTAAGCAGGATATTCTCGACGCGCTCTCCGCCGTCGGTATGTGCGCAGGGCAGATGGTTATGGTCCATTGTTCGCTCAGCGCGCTTGGATATGTGTGCGGCGGCGCACAGCCGGTGATCGAGGCGCTGCTCCAAGCGGTGGGCGAGACCGGCACCATCATGATGCCGACGCAGTCCTGGAAAAACCTGGACCCCGAGAGTGGTGTCCATTGGTAAGAGCCCTACGAATGGTGGCAGCTGATTCGCGATAACTGGCCTGCCTATGACAAGTGCATCACGCCCACCAACACGATGGAAGCCGTAGCCGAAATGTTTCGCACGTGGCCAGGCACGCTCCGCAGCGATCACCCAGCGCGTTCAGTGGCGGCAAACGGTCAGCATGCGCAATTCCTGACGGAGAACCACGACCTAAGCAATATCTTTGGCGACGGATCGCCCATCGACCGCCTGTACGATTTGGACGGCTACGTGCTGCTCGTGGGCGTGGGCTACGACAAGAATACGTCACTGCATTTGGCGGACGCCCGTGCGCAATACCCCGGCAAACACGACTGCGTCGAACATAGCGCGATTATGGAAAACGGCCGGCGCGTGTGAAAGGAATACCGCACACTCTTTGTCGACGGCGAGGACTTTAACGAGATTGGCACTGCTTTTGAGCAGGAATGTACGGCGCGCACGGCGCGCCTCGGCAACGGGACAATCCGTTTTGTGCGCCAACGCGAACTTGTCGATTTTGCCGTGAACTGGATCGAGCACCATCGCGGCTGCCCCGAGTGATCCCTTGGGGACGGAGGAAAAGGGATCATTTTGATCTGCGGGAGGCGGAGAAGCCGCGATGTAATTGGCGTATATCTTGACTCTCGATTCTCGACTCCGCGCCGCTACAAACCTAAGCTTGCGTTAAGGGGCGTTTGTTAAGCTGCGAGTCAAATTGGACAGGGCTGGGCAAACGCCATGGTATATGAGGAAAACGACGGTGGTATTTAAAGACGGTAACGATATGGAATTGAGTGACAAGGACAGCAGGCTGTTTTCGCGTCGAGCGGCTCTTGCGGGTGCGGCGGGCGCGCTGGCACTTGCCGGGACAGGGCTCATGGGCTGCTCGGTCGGCGGGGCCGGTACGGGCGGCGCATCTAGTGCGAGCAACGAGCTCACCGACGGGCAAAAGAAGCTCCACAAGCAGATTGTCGCGGTCTACGACGTCGAGAAGCAAACGGCTATCAAGGAGCGGCTCGATGCCGAGTACGCCGCCGGCGGCTACAGCGAGGCCGCTCCGTTTGTCGCGCAGGACCCCTTTGGCACCGATACCCTGAGCTGCTACGTCCGCTTTGCGACAACGGATTCCGTAACCGTCTCCTATACGGTCGCCGGTCGCAAAAAGACCGGTGACACGCCCAAGGTGCTACGTTTTCCCGCACGCCCCGCGGCGGCGACACGCCGGCCACGGAGCATGAGTTTAAGGTCATCGGCCTCATTCCCAACCACAAAAACAAGGTGACCCTCACCTGCACGGCGCAAGATGGCGCCAGCCGTACTTCGACGTTCACGGTCAAGACGCCGGCTCTCAAGGGCGAAGAAGAAGAGCGGCTCGCCGTCACGGCGGGGGAGTCCAACACGCCGCTTGCCGATGGCCTCTTTGCCATCCTGGGCAACGACTCATCCAAGCTCGATTTTATGTATCTCTACGACAACGCGGGTCAGATTTGCGGCGAGGTGCCAATCATCGGCTACCGCAGCCATCGCCTGCTGTTTCCGGGCGACGGCAGCATGATCATGAGCGTCTCGACGACCAAGATGGCCCAGATCAACGCCAACGGCCAGGTGGTAAATGTCTGGAGCACGGGCGACTATGAGTTACACCACGACTACGCCTTCGATGACGACGGCAATCTGCTGGTGCTGGCGAGCCATGCCGGCTCCGAAGCCGATTTGGACGTCGATCGCGCGGCGGCCGATAAAGACAAGGGCGAGCGCGTTAATGTCGAGGACCTCGTCATTAAGGTCGACGTAACGACAGGTGACGTCTCTCTCGTCGTGGACCTGGGCGACATATTCCCCGACCTCAAGGCAAGCGCCAAGGTGGCCTCGGACGGTGACCTGGATTGGATTCACATCAACACGATTCAGTGGCTCGGCGGCGGCACCGTTCTGCTCAGCTCGCGCGAGACCTCAACGGTCATCAAGCTCACGGATATCTACGGCACGCCTACGGTCGATTGGCTTATGGGCTCGCCAGAGTTTTGGACCGGCTCGGGCTTTGAGGACATGTTGCTGCAGGCCCAAGGCGATTTTCGCTCAACGCGGGTCAGCACAGTGTGACCTATCTGCCAAACGACGAGACGACCGCGACTGGTCGCTACCAGGTGCTGCTGTACGACAACAACTTTGGTGCGGCCGAGAGCTATCCCAAGTTCGACTGGGGCCAGCTGGG
>CAMQPJ010000041.1 GCA_947003675.1 uncultured Collinsella sp.
ACGGGGGAGAAGACCGTCATCTACGTCAACTCGCGCGACCAGTCCGTGGCGCTTGCTAAGACGCTGCGCAAGCGGGTACCCGATTGCGCGACCCGCATCGCGTTCTATAACGCGGGGCTTGCGCGCTCCGATCGTCGCCGTGTCGAGGAAGCGTTTCGTGATGGCAGCCTCAGTTGCATCGTTTCGACCTCTGCCTTTGGTGAGGGCGTGAACCTGCCCGATATCCGCCATGTCGTGCTCTACCACATGCCGTTTGGCGCGATTGAGTTTAACCAGATGAGTGGCCGTGCCGGCCGCGATGGACAGCCCGCCGTGATTCACCTGCTCTATTCGTCGCGTGACGCTCGCATTAACGAGCGCCTGCTCGACTGCTACGCGCCCGAGCGCGACGAGCTCGTCACGCTCTATCGAGCGCTGCAGACTATGTGGCGCTCCAACCGCGGCAAGACCGGAGACGACTCGTTTAGTGCGAGCGATATCGACATCGCGCAGATGTGTCTTGCCATCGACGCGCGCACGCCGGTCGACGAGCGCTCGGTGGCAAGCGGTCTGGGAATCTTCGAAGAGCTTGGTTTCTGTCGCGTTTCGGGGTTTGACGACACCCGTCGCATCGCGATGGCAGAAAACCCCGGCCGTGTGCAATTGAGCAGGTCAATCCGCTATTTGGAGGGTCTGCGCTCGCGCATGGAGTTCTCGGCTTTCCGGAGCTGGGCGCTCGATTCGTGCGCTTCTGATATGCTAGCCAAAGTTAACCGCCCGATCGTACCGCGGGCCTAGGGGAAGGGGACCTCGATGGATGCCGCAGCCCGTACCGCCCATGATTCCACCCTCCAGCCGTTCTCGGAGATGGAGCACTATAAGCATGCCGATGAGCTGCCGCCCGAGATTATGGCGGACAGCTACGACAAGCTGGAGCGCCTGTGCCTCAAATATATGAATGAGGGCGACTTCTCCAAGGTGGAGCAGGCCTATTGCTTTGCTGCCGAGAAGCACTGCAACCAAAAGCGGCGCTCGGGTGAGATGTACATCAACCATCCCGTCGAGGTGGCCATCATTTTGGCCGACCTCAAGATGGACTGCGATGTGGTGTGCGCCGCGCTGCTGCACGATACCGTCGAGGATACCGAGACCTCACTTGCCGATGTTTCCGGCCTGTTTGGCGATACGGTGGCCGAGCTCGTCGATGGCGTGACCAAGCTCACCAACATCGAAGTCGATAGCATGGACGAGAAGCAGGCGCTTACGCTGCGCAAGATGTTCCTCGCCATGTCCAAGGACATCCGCGTCATTATCGTTAAGCTTGCCGACCGCCTGCATAACATGCGTACGCTGGCGGCCCTTCGCGAGGACCGTCGCCTGTTTAAGGCCCGCGAGACCATGGACGTGTATGCGCCCCTGGCCGACCGCCTGGGCATGAGCTCTATTAAGTGGGAGCTCGAGGACCTGTCCTTCTTCTACCTTGAGCCCGATGCCTACCAGCGCATCGCGCGCATGGTGGCTGAGTCGCGCGAGGTTCGCGAGCGCTATCTGGCCGAGACCATCAAGACGCTCACCGATGAGCTCAACCGCATTGGCCTGGAGGGCTTCCAGATTAATGGCCGCTCCAAGCACTATTGGTCCATCTACCAAAAGATGAAGCGTAAGGGCAAGGAGTTCTCCGAGATCTACGACCTGGTGGCGCTGCGCGTCATCACGCATTCGGTGCGCGATTGCTACTCCACGCTCGGCGCGGTGCATACGCTGTGGCACCCCATGCCCGGTCGCTTTAAAGACTATATCGCCATGCCCAAGGTCAATAACTACCAGTCGCTCCATACGACGGTTATCGGTCCCACGGCCCGCCCGCTCGAGATTCAGATTCGAACCTATGAGATGCATGAGCAGGCCGAGTACGGCATTGCCGCCCACTGGCTCTATAAGAAGTCGGGCGGATCGTCTGCGTCTAAGACCAATGATGCCCAGCGGCTGGACGACCAGATTAACTGGCTCAAACATTCGCTCGATTGGGCTGCGTCTGATGAGATCACCGACGCCAAGGAATACCTGCATTCGCTGAAGGTCGACCTCTTCGATCAAGAGATTTTCGTCTTTACGCCCAAGGGCGAGGTCATGGCGCTTCGTGCCGGCTCCACGCCGCTCGACTTTGCCTACGCCGTTCACACCGAGGTGGGAAACCACTGCGTCGGCGCTAAGATCAACGGTGCGGTGGCCCCGCTCACGCACGAGATCAAGACGGGCGATCGCGTTGAAATCCTGACCAACAAGAGTTCCAAGCCGTCGCGTGATTGGCTCAAGATCGTTAAGACGCCTTCCGCCAAGTCAAAGATCCGCCGTTACTTCGCTGCCGCGACCAAAGACGATGACGCTGCTGCCGGCCGCGATATACTGGCCAAGGACCTGCGCAAGCGCGGGTATGGCATCTCTACGCCGCGATCCACGCGTGCGCTCAACGCCGTGGCGGAGCAGCTGAACTTCAAGCAGCTCGAGGACCTGTTTGCCGCCGTGGGCGCCGGCAAGGTTGCCCCGCGCGCTGTGGGTAACAAGGTCGAGCAAATCTTGGACCCCAAGCCCGAGGAACAGCTCACCAAGGCCGAGGCTATCGCCAAGGTCGTCAAGCAGCCGGCCCGAGGCTCCAACCGAAAGCCGCAAAAGCGCGGCAAGAGCGCCAGTAACGGCATTATCGTCAAGGGCGAGAGCAACAGCGGCCTGCTGGTCCGTCTGGCACATTGCTGCAATCCGGTGACGGGCGACGATATCGTCGGCTTCATCACGCGCGGTCGTGGCGTTTCGGTGCATCGCGCCAACTGCCCCAACGTCAAGGGTCTTATGGAGCATCCCGAGCGCATGATCGAAGTGGAGTGGGACGGCGCTGCCGACACCCTCTTCCAGGTCGAGATCGTGGTCGAGTGCCTGGACCGCATGGGCCTGCTCAAGGATGTCACTATTGCCATTGGCGATGCGGGCGGCAATATCCTTTCTGCCGCCACGTCGACCAACCGCGAGGGTATTGCAACCCTGCGCTTTATGGTCGAGATCTCGGACGCGAGTGGTCTGGATCCGCTGCTGGCCTCTATCAGCAGCGTTGACTCGGTCTACGACGCACGCCGCCTGATGCCCGGCGAGGGTGGAGCCCAGCTTAAGCGCCGCGTTTAGTCGCGACGAACGCGCCACATTATCAATATTCGCTACACTCGAGGCATCGTTTGATGCCTCAAGTTCTATAGAGAGGAGAGGGACATGAGTGCTATGTCCTTGGATGTAACTCCCAAGGGGTCGGTCGAGATCGAGACGCTCGTAAACGGTCCCATTCAGACCAATAGCTATGCTCTTATTTCGGGCAATGAGTGCGTGATTATCGACCCTGCGTGGGAAGGCGAGCGCCTGGTGGAGCATATTCGAGCCGAACATCCCGGCGTACGCGTGCTTGGCGCCGTATGCACTCATGGCCATGCCGATCATGTTGGTGGTGTTGCCGGCGTGCGAACCACCGTTGGCGAGGGCTGCCGATATGAGCTGTGTGCTAAGGATGCGGCGGTGCCGCATACGAACATCAAGGAACAGCGAGCTATGTGGGGCATTGAGACGCCCGACCCCGGGGAGCCGACGTGCCTGCTCGCCGAGGGCGATGCTATCGAGGTGGGCGATATCTGCCTGCAGGTGATCGAGACACCAGGGCATACGCCGGGCGGGATCGTCTTGTTCGCCGCCACCGAGCAGGGAAGCATCGCCTTTGTTGGCGACACCCTGTTCCCGGGCAGCCACGGCCGCACCGATCTTGCCGGTGGCGACGAGGCGGCGATTCTGCGCTCGCTCTCCAAGCTCGCCCGGCTTCTCCCGCCCGATACCGTTTGCCTAACCGGCCATGGCGATTCGACCACCATGGCACGCGAGCTCATGCAGAACCCTTTCATGCAGGTGTAGCTTTATAGTCAGCTTCTAAAGCACGAGAAGCGTCCAAACGTCAAGCTATTTTTCCCCAACGGGTCAATTTCGTAGGGCAAACGGTCAAAAAAGTCTGTTTGGACGATATTCGTGAACAAACGAACGTTTATGCTCGGGTGCGCCGTGGTAAAATCACAGGCGTTATCGGAGCAACCTTACAGGAGGTTTCTTTTATGCTCGTCAACGCAGCAGACATGCTCAAGAAGGCCGAGGCCGGCAAGTACGCTCTCGGTGCCTTCAACACCAACAACCTCGAGTGGACCCTGGCTATTCTCCAGGCCGCCGAGGAGGCCAAGTCTCCGCTGATCCTTCAGTGCACCGCTGGTGCCGCTAAGTGGATGGGCGGTTTCAAGGTCTGCGCCGACATGGTCAAGGCTGCCGTCGAGGCCACGGGTGTTACCGTTCCCGTCGCCCTTCACCTCGATCACGGTTCTTACGAGGACTGCTTCAAGTGCATCGAGGCCGGCTTCACGTCCATCATGTATGACGGCTCTCACGAGGAGACCTTCCAGCTTAACCTCGACCGCACCAAGGAGCTCGTTGAGCTTGCCCACTCCAAGGGCATGTCCATCGAGGCCGAGGTCGGCGGCATCGGCGGCACCGAGGACGGCGTGACCTCCAACGGCGAGCTCGCTGATCCTGCTGAGTGCAAGCAGATTGCTGACCTGGGCGTCGACTTCCTCGCCTGCGGCATCGGCAACATCCACGGCGTGTATCCCGCCGACTGGGCTGGCCTTTCCTTCGAGCGTCTGGGCGAGATTAAGGCTCAGACCGGCGACCTGCCCCTCGTCCTGCACGGTGGCACCGGCATCCCCGAGGATCAGATCAAGAAGGCCATCTCCCTGGGCATCTCCAAGATCAACGTCAACACCGACCTGCAGCTCGTCTTCGCCAAGGGCGTCCGCGAGTACATCGAGGCTGGCAAGGATCAGCAGGGCAAGGGCTTTGACCCCCGCAAGCTCCTCAAGCCTGGTCGCGACAACATCGTTGCCCGCACCAAGGAGCTCATGGAGGAGTTTGGCTCCGTCAACAAGGCGTAAGTAGCGGTTTAACTTCCCGCCGGAGGCCCCGTTTCCCCTACGCTGTTTCCCTCGCGCTCACCTGGCTTTGCCAGAAGTCGCGCGACGGAATCAGCTCCGGGGAAACGGGGCCTCCTTTGTTAACTCGCTACTGGGTTACTGGGCTGAATAAATTGCCCTGGCTTCGCCAGAAGTCGCGCCAAGGAAACAGTTCCGGGGGACGGGGCTTCCTTTGTTTAACGCCGCAGGGTTACAAGTCTGAATTCATTTTTATAGGTACCGTTTATCGGCGTTGAGAGCTCCTTTGTTGGGGGCTTTCTTTTTTATCTCGGTACAATGGGGGTTGTCTATCGTTCGACGCGGGAGTGGTTATGGCTGTTGTTGATGTTTTGCCTTCGGATGGGAAGGTTATTGACGAAGGTCCTGTTGGTTGCTCTGTTGATGTTTGCTGTGATGACTTTCGTCATCTCGATATTGGACTGCCGCCTGAGATTCTTCGTCTTAAGGATGCCGGGTATTTGACGCAGGCTGTTGCTGCCTGCGATCGCCTTCTGGAGCAGAGTCCTGAGCCTTCGCTGGCTGCTTGTATTCGTGCCGAGCGGTATCGCATGCTCGAGACGCCGCTTCATTTTTCGGTGTCGCGCGATCAGGCTATTGCGATGATTCGCGAGGAGTGGCCAAAGTTTACCGAAGAGCAGTTTGATGACCTGATTAATCGTAAGCGTATTGACTGGCGCTTTATCGATGGCGAGCTGTTCGTTCTCGACAACTTCCTCGATTCGCTTCGCGTGTACCCTAAGGAGGTTCCGGGCCTGCGTCCCGATTCTACGGACGGCATTGCGCTGCGTAACCAGATGCTCAGGGAGATGGAGTCGCAAAACGGGTTGACTCGCGTCATCACGCTTAAGGCATCCGTGTCTGTCCCCGGGGCTCTGGAGGGAGAGGCCGTTCGCGCGTGGCTTCCCGTTGCCGCCGCCTGTCGTCAACAGTCTCAAATCGAGGTTCTCGATATGACGTCGGAGGGTACCGTTGCCTCTGAAAACGTTTCGGCTCGTACTGCCTCTTGGATATCTTCGACTGAACATTCATTCTCGGTGACCTATCGCTATCACATCGATGCTGCCTATTGCGATATCTATGGTGGCGCGCTCCCATCGCATGCGTGCATGGACACGCCGCTGCCCGAGGACACTTCCGAGGACCGTCCGCATATTGCGTTTACGCCGTATCTGCGACAGTTGACGGAGCGTGTCATTGACGGGCTCGAGGATCCGCTCGATCGCGCTCGTGCAATCTATGATTACCTGACACAGCATATCGACTATCGCTATCAGCCACCGTACCTGCTTTTGGAATCTATTGCCGACGACTGTGCACACTCGCTCCGCGGCGATTGCGGCGTTATGGCGCTCACGTTTATCACCATGTGCCGCATTGCGGGCGTGCCTGCCCGTTGGCAGAGCGGCCTGTATGTTGCTCCCGATTCGGTGGGGCCGCACGATTGGGCTGAGTTCTATACGCCACAGACCGGTTGGCTTAACGCCGACGTATCGTTTGGTTCCTCGGCACGCAGGATGGGGGAGGAATGGCGTCGTCGTCACTACTTTGGCAATCTCGACCCGTGGCGTATGGTGGCCAACAACCGATTCCAGGCTGAATTTGTGCCTGCTTTCGATGGTATGCGCGAGGATCCCTATGACAACCAGATGGGCGAGGCCTCGGTTGACGGACGTGGATGTCGTAAGCGGGAGATGTTGCGCAAGGTTGAGCTTATCGAAATGCTCGAAGTTCCATTTTCGGACTAATCAACAGAAAGCTGTGATAAACTAACTCACGCATTACGTGCCCGAGTGGCGGAATTGGCAGACGCAGTGGACTCAAAATCCACCGTTGGCAACAACGTGCGAGTTCGAGTCTCGCCTCGGGCACCATACATGCAAGTGAGCGTTCAAGGGGGTCAAGACCCCCTTTTTCGTGCCGAACTCGCGTGAGCGCGCGGAGCGTTAAGCAAACAGGCCCGTGGCCTGTTTGTAGCGGAGCGTGGCGAGGGCGCCATGCGCCCGAAGCCCGGGGCTTCGCGAAGCGAAGGCCCTTCGAGTCTCGCCTCGGGCACCATACATGCACCTGCGCTTCAAGGGGGTCAAGGCCCCCTTTTTCGTGTACGTAATGTGATAACGCGCGGCACGTGTTATTATTCGCAAGGCGTTGTTCCCGCAATGCCCTAAAGAGGAACCCGAGGGTTCCCACCTTTTGGCGCCAATGAGCAGCTGACTGGTCATACAACTTAGATTCCCTTCCTCATACCGAGGATGTCTATGTGTACGACCTGGTTGCAAAGAAGCGCCGGGTTATTTTTTTATGAATGGAGGTAGGGAAAATAGCTAAGTCTGATGACACCCGCATCAACGACGAGATCACTGCATCTTCGTGCCGTTTGATTGGCGTCGATGGCTCTCAGCTCGGCCTGTTCGCCATCCGCGATGCCCAGCGCGTCGCCGACGATCAGGGTCTCGACCTGGTCGAGATCGCTCCCAACGCGGAGCCGCCGGTCTGCAAGGTCATGGACTACGGTAAGTTCAAGTACCAGCAGGCCATGAAGGCCAAGGCCGCTCGTAAGAACCAGTCCAAGGTCGAGGTCAAGGAAATGAAGTTCCGACCCAAGATCGACGTTGGCGACTACGAGACCAAGAAGGGCCACGTTCTGCGTTTCCTCAAGAAGGGCGCACGCGTTAAGATCACCATCATGTTCCGCGGCCGTGAGATGGCTCACCCGGAGCAGGGTCTTAACGTTCTCGAGCGTCTCGCCGAGGATCTCAAGCCTTACGCTACGGTCGAGTCCAAGCCTAAGATGGAAGGCCGTAACATGCTTATGCTGCTCGCCCCGATTAAGGGCGCCTTCGATGAGGATAAAGCGGCAAGCGATACCAAGTAACTAGTGTTCTGTAACCGATTAAGGAGTATTTCATGCCTAAGATGAAGTCCCACAGCGGCACCAAGAAGCGTTTCCGCAAGACTGGTACCGGCAAGCTTATGCGCGCCAAGGCTTTCAAGAGCCACATCCTGAGCAAGAAGTCCACCAAGCGTAAGCGTGGCTTCCGTCAGGAGACCGAGATCGCCGCTGCCGACCGCAAGGTCATCAAGTCGCGTCTCGCCTAAGTTCGCGTCCCCGTTTTTCGTTTTACCGTCTAGGAGTTGATAGAACATGGCACGTATTAAGCGCGCTGTTGCCGCCAAGAAGAAGCGCCGTACCGTTATGCACCGTGCGAAGGGTTACTACGGTGCCGCTTCGCGTACTTACAAGCATGCTAAAGAGCAGGTCCAGCACTCCCTGCAGTATCAGTATCGTGATCGCCGCAACAAGAAGCGCGAGATCCGCTCTCTCTGGATCACCCGTATCAACGCTGCTGCTCGCCTGAACGACATCTCTTACTCTCAGTTCATGCACGGCCTGAAGGTTGCCGGCATCGAGCTCGACCG
>CAMQPJ010000042.1 GCA_947003675.1 uncultured Collinsella sp.
CAATCCGTCTGCATAGGCTATATTCGAGGGGTACGTTCGCGTACCCCTCTTTTTTGTCGCGATACTGTTGATTGTTTGTTGGGAGCGCCCATGACCGCGCCGTCTGATTTCAATTTGATTCCAGAGCTCGATGCCACGCTCGTTTTCCGCGTGGCCTACGATGGCTCGTCGTATAGCGGATTTGCCGAGCAGCCGGGCCAGACGACCGTTGCGGGCGAGTTGCGCCGCGCTATCGAGACGCTGCTGCGCCGCCCAATCGATCTGACGTGTGCGGGGCGTACCGATGCCGGTGTGCATGCGGTAGCGCAGTATATTAGCGTGCCCGTAACGGACGCTGAGCTGGCGTGTACGCGCCGTAGATGGCTGAGGGCTATGGATGCCCTCCTGCCTAAAGATATCGCCATAAACGAGGTCTACAAGGCCCGTAAGGGCTTTTCTGCGCGCTTTGACGCGCGGTCGCGTACGTATACGTACCGCATTGCCGATCGCGATGCACGCCCCGTGCTCTCGCGCGGTGCGGTGTGGTGGCATCGCTACCCCTTGGACGTCGAGGCTATGTCTGCGGCCTGTCCTGCGCTGCTGGGCGAACAGGACTTTAAGAGCTTTTGCAAGGTCGCCTCTGCCGTGGGCAAGCCCACGCACCGCTGCGTGATGCGTGCCGAGTTTGGCCACGAGGTCGCTTTTGGCGAGGATATTCTGACGTTTACCATTGAGGGCAACGCATTTTTACATTCGATGGTGCGCACTATTGTGGGCACGCTCGTGGAGATCGGCATGCATCGCCGCGATCCCCAGTGGATGCGCGAGGTCATTGATGCCTGCGACCGTACCGCTGCGGGTCCCACGGCGCCTGCCTGCGGCCTTACGTTTATGGGTGTGGATTACGGCCCCGACGAGCTTGTCGTGCTCGACTAGGGGAGTGCTCGGCGCGTCCGTACCTGGCACATACTATGTGTGAGCTGCGCGTGTGCAACATCTGTTCTTGGCGTGCAACATGTTAGGCGGCTCGTTGCTTTTATAGCTCGGGTGTACCATGAACGACGGTTTGATTTGGCGCTGTCGAGAGGACGGAAAACTTGGTTCGACGTGGTTCGCATCCGCGACTTTCGGTGATCCTTATTGTCGAGGGTTCGCCCAGCTATGCGATGCGCGCGCTCGAGAGCGTCCAGAACCAAGACCTCTATGACCTGCAAATTGTCGTGGTTTGTCGCGACGTTGCGCCGGGCGTGCACCATTCGCTCGAAGTTGCCGCCGGCAGGGATATTCACATCGATTTGATTGACGTCGAGGATTCGGCGCGCGGAGCATGTCTCAAGGCCGGTTTTGCCGCCTCGCGTGGATTGCAGATTGTTGCCATGAACGCCGACGAGTGGTTTGCCCCACAGTCCCTTTCCAAGATGGTCGATGTTGCGTGCGATGCTGCGGCAGACATGGTGATTCCCACGGCATCGCTCGACTGCTACGATGCTCATCGCGAGCGTCATTCGCGCGTACTGGATGCCACCTCTCTTGCGATCGATGACCGTGCCTCTTTGGCGGCTGGTCTGCCTCAGATGATTTCCGGCGGCCTGATTGCCCAGACTTCCGGTGTGATGTACAGCCGTTCGCTGTTCGAGACGTGTTTGTCGCGCGACCGTGTGTTTCGCTCGATTGGGTTTATGACATGCGCCCTTTCGCAGGCGCAACGCATATCCGGGTGCGGTGGCGCCTGTTTCCATGCGGTGGCGCCACGGCTTACAGATGCTTTTGACCCCACATTGTTTGCCAAGCTTACCGATGACGCCCGGGCGCTCGACGAGCTCACTGATTCGCTTGCAGAGGCGAGCGGTGACACGCAGCTAAAGGTTGCGAGCCATATGTTTTACTTCGCCGGGCTGGTCGCCTGCATCGAAAATTTGTGCTTGAGCCCGCATGGGGTTTCTTCAATCGAGCGTTCCGCTCGTATGCGTGATATGCTCGATGCATCTCGAACTCGTCAGATGGCCGCGGCACTCAAGGATAACCATCGTGGACTCGGCCTGTTGTTTGGACCGATTGCCAGTGCCAAGCCTGCGCGTTGCGTGATGTATACGCACCTGGCCGCTTTTTTTAACCGGACGGGCCTCAAAACTGCTTAAGACGGCTATGTTCGAAACAATCTTGCATGGAATTGTTTCGAAATGCGTTCTTATTCACAAATACCGTCAAATAGCGCTAAACTATTCAATCACTGATTGATTGTCTCCGCCATCGATGGAGTGAGGTTTTGTATGGCTAAAAAACGCAATGGGCGCCAGGATGCCATCAGAGATATCGTGCGCAACAAGGATGTTCGCACGCAGCGCGTGCTGGTGGATGAGCTTCGTGCTATGGGTTTCGATTGCACACAGGCAACCGTTTCGCGCGATATTGCCGATATGGGTCTGCGCAAGCTTCCCGAGGGTATCTATGTTCTGGCCGAGGACTTGCATCTGCAGCGTATGGTTTCCGAACTGGTAACGGGCGTTCTGCGCACCGACAACCTGGTTATGATCAAGGCTCAGCCCGGCACCGCTTCGGGCATTGCCGCTGCGGTCGATGCCGCCGAGCTGCCCGACGTGCTCGGCTCGCTCGCCGGTAACGACACCATCTTGGTTATCGCCCAGACCGCCGAGGACGGCGAGCGCCTGGAGGCGTTGATTAACAAGCTGAGCAACTCTCGCAAGTAGGCGAGAACCGCGTCGTGCAGGCGGCTACAGAGCCTTGTAAGGGGGCGTCGACGATGGTCGGCGCCCTATTTTATTGCCGTATCGTGTTGAGGCGCGTGCGAGGTTTCTCGTGACAAAAAGGCGCCCGAGCAGCATTTGATCTGCTCGGGCGCCTTTGATTGGCTATGGCTGGTGCCTACTGACCCGTAGAGGGGTCGGGCGTTGGGGTAGGTGTAGGTGTGGGCGTGGGGGAGCCACCCTCGCCGCCTTCACCGCCACTACCGTCGCCGCCCGTCGAGCCGCCGGTCGTTCCGGTGCCACCCGTGGAGTCACCGCCCGTGGTCTCGGTGGTCGTGGTCGTAGTGGTGGTCGTCGTAGTCGTGGATTCTTCCTCGTCTTTGTCCTCGGCGTCGCTATCCGACTTCTTGGTGTTGTTGGTGCCGTAGAACTTCCAGACGTTGTTGTTCTTATACGTGGGGGCAGTGCCCGTCGGGAACTCCTCGCGGTCGGTGCCGGCAAGGACGGTGTTCATGAACTTCTTAAAGACGGGCAGGTTGGTGCTGTCGCCCAGCAGGTCCGTGCCGTACTTTTGGATGGGGATCTCGCCTGCGGAGTAGCCGGTCCACAGGGCGCATGCAAGCTGCGGGGTATAGCCGCAGAACCACAGGTTGGTGGTGTTGTCGGTGGTACCCGTCTTGCCGGCATAGGGCTGGTTGACGCTCAGAGCGCCGGCGGCACCCGTGCCGCTACCCTGCATAACACCGGTCAGGACGTCGGTCACTGCCGCGGCCTCGCCGGTGGAGAGCACCTGCGAGGGGTTATCGGTGTGCTGGTACAGCACCGAGCCGGTACGCGAATCGATCTCGGTGATGGCGATTGGCTGGCGATAGTAACCGCCGTTGGCGAACGTGGCGTAGGCCGCGGCCATCTCGAGCGGCGAGATGGAGCCGGTGCCGAGCGTCATGACGGGAACGTCCTCGATATTGTCCTTAGTAGGATCGATGCCGAGCTTTTTGACGAGCGACATGATCTTGTTATTGCCGATAGCCTCTGCAACCTGGATATAGCCGGTGTTGGAGGAGTATGCCGTCGCCTGCTTGAGCGTGATGGTGCCGTAGCTTTGCTTGTCGTAGTTTTGCACCTTGGTCGTGGTGCCCTTGGCTGTAAGAGGCGAGTTGCAGTTGAGGGTGACGTTGGGGTTCATGCCGTTTTGGATGGCGGTGGCCAGCGTAAAGGCCTTAAACGTGGAGCCCACGGGACGCTTGGCCGTGGCGTGGTTCACGTGGTTCTCGTCGGCGTTGTAGTCGTATCCGCCCACCATGCACTTGATGTAGCCGGTCTTGGGGTCGACGACGACCATGCCCATGTCCAGGCCGTCGAGCGAAAGCGTGTCGAGCTGGGCGCGCACGGCCTCCTCGGCAGTCTGCTGCATCGTGGGGTCGATGGTGGTCTTGACGGTCAGGCCGCCCTTAAACAGCACGTCGGTGGAGAACTCCTGCTCCAGCAGCTGCTTAACATAGGCGACAAAGTAGGGCTGCGAATACACGTCGACGCCGCTGCCCGAAATCTCGGTCACGTTGAGGGTGATGGGCTCGGCCTGCGCAGCGTCGTGCTCCTCCTGCGTGATGTGACCCAGGCGCAGCATGTTGTCGAGGACCTTGTTGCGGCGAGACAGTGCCAGGTCGGGATTGACCGTGGGGTCATACTGCGACGGCGAGTTGGGAAGGCCGATGAGCAGCGCGGCCTCGCTCAGGGTGAGGTCGGCGGCGCTCTTGGACAGATAGGTCTCTGCCGCTGCCTCGATGCCGTAGGCGCCATGGCCGTAATAGATGGTGTTGAGGTACATCATGAGGATCTCGTCCTTGGAGTACATCTCTTCCATCTTGATGGCGATATAGGCCTCGCGCACCTTACGCTCGATGGTCGAATCGAACTGCTCCTCCTGCAAGATGGTGTTGCGAACCAGCTGCTGGGTGATGGTCGATGCGCCCTCGTGGCCGCCGGTGAGGGTTGCCACCGATGCGCGTGCAATGCCCCAGAGGTCGATGCCGCCATGCTCGTAGAAGCGCTCGTCCTCAACGTCGACGGTGCCCTGCAGCACGTACGGGGACACTTGGTCCTTGGTGATGGACTTGCGGTTTTGCGTGTAGAAACTCGCAATGGTATTGCCGTTGCAGTCGACGATGTCGGTGGGCTCGCTCACCAGATACGCGTTGGCATCGGTGTAGTCGGGCAGATCGGACAGCCAGCGGTTGACGTTGCCGATCATGCCGATGCCAAACGCTACGCCCGCGATAAGCAGAAAGCCCAAAAACGAGAGCAAGATCATGGGAAGGGCATGCGTCTTAGAGCGACCGCGCCCCTGTCGTTGGCGAGGACCCATATATTGACCTCCAGGTATGTCGTGCCGGGCGGCGGGTGCGCCGCTGGGGCAGGATGGACATAAGTTATTACACGATAAACCAAACGAGGCGCGCGAGGCCTCGTGTATGCTGGATGACGGCATTTTTCAGAGTGAATGCATACCTTGTTGGTAAGGAGTTTGCCGATGGCGATTCGGACGATGGGGCCGAGTGGACAATGCGATAACGAGCCGGGGGCTGCCGAGGCGGCGCTGCCCGAACTGCTGGCGCCTGCCGGCGGACTCGATCAGATGCTCGCGGCGATTGCAGCGGGCGCCGATGCCATCTATGCGGGCCTGGGCGGGTTTAACGCCCGCGTGAGCGCACACGGCTTTACCGACGACGAGTTTTTGCGCGGCTGTGCCGTGGCGCATGCACATGGTGTGCGCGTGTATGTGACGCTCAACGTGTTTGTGTTCGATGACGAGTTGGCCGACGCGGTGGCGCTGGGGGCACACGCGCATGAGTTGGGTGCCGACGCCTTGATCGTGGCGGATGCCGGTCTGGCCTGCGCGTTGCGCGCGGTGATTCCCGGGGTCGAGATTCACCTGTCCACGCAGGCGGGCGTCCATAGCGAAGGCGCCGTGCGCCTAGCTGCCGACGAGCTCGGGGTCGAGCGCGTGACGACCGCCCGCGAGCTGGCGGTCGACGAGATTGCCGCCCTGTGTGCCACCGGCGTGCCTATCGAGGTGTTCTGCCACGGCGCGATTTGCATTGGATATTCGGGCGCCTGCGAGTTTTCGGCCCTGCGGCGTGGGCGATCGGCGATGCGCGGCGACTGTACGCAGCCGTGCCGCTTGGCGTACGACCTGGTGGACGAGGCGGGGGAGAGCGTCGTTTCCGTGGAGGGCGATCGTCTGCTGTGCCCGCGCGACTATCTGAGTATCGCACACCTGCCCGAGCTTGTTGGGGCCGGGGTGGCGTCGCTCAAGATCGAGGGGCGCATGAAAAACCCCGACTACGTGTTCAACGTGGTGCGGGTGTGGCGTCGTGCACTCGATATGCTGCGCGATGGCACGTGGGATGCCGCTGGCGTATCGGCGCTCGAGCGCGAATTGGGCCGGTCGTTCAACCGTGGATTTACCGATGCGTATCTGCGGCGGCGATCGGGTGCTGAGCTCATGAGCTTTGAGCGTGCGATTAACCAGGGCGTGCGCGTGGGCCACTTGGTGACGGTGGGTCACGAAGAGGTGACCGTCGAGCTCGATGCCGCAGTGGCCGCGGGCGACACGCTCGAGATCCGGTTCTATCCGGGTGCCGATGCACGCCCCGATGTGCCCAAGCGCTGGCCCCAGGTGCCCTGCCCGGTGGATGCGGCGGCGGGGGAGTGCGTTGTCGTGCACTGCAAGCGCAAGGTCGATGCGGGCTGCGAGGTGTACCTGATTCGCAGTGCTGGCGTGCTGGAACAGACGGCGGCGGCACTGGAGCACATGCGGGTCGAGGCGGACGCGGTCGTGCCCGTTGCACGCGTCGTTGAGGTGCTGCCCTTTGAGGGCGCCGTGACTGTTGGCGACGTGCCCGAGGCGGCGTTGGCGGAGCCGACGGAAAAGGGGGCTTCCGCTCGCGCGTTTTTTGCCTGGGAGCTGATGGATACCGATCCGTGTGACGAGCTCGATCTGTCCGATGCGACCGTGGTGCTCGACGAGGTCTGTCGCGCAGCCGATGCCTCGCGTACCCGTTCGCTTATGCGGCGTGCCGGGCACGTCGTCTGCCGTAATCTGGGTCAGGTGGCGATGGCGCGTGAGCTGGGCGTGGCGTTTGACGTTGCGGCACCGGTGTTTTGCGCGAACCGGGTTACGCTTGCCTGGCTACGCGGGCTCGGCGCGCGCCGTGTGTATTTGCCTGCCGAGCTTGTCGCCGACGACGCGGAGCGTGTTGCCGAGCTTGCCGCTTGCCCCGGTGTCTTGGGGCCTGTCGACGCCGATCGCCCCGAGCTCATGGTGTGCGAGCACTGCTTGCTGACTGCCGAGGGCGCCTGCGCCACGGATGCGACGGGGCAGGTCCGTTGCCGTGACTGCTCGCGCCGTCAGCAGATGCGCTTTTTGGTCGAACGTGACGGCACGCGTTTGCCGGTCGTTATCGACGCGTGCGGCAGGACGAGGATTTTCCTGTCGTAGGTGTTCGGTCGCGCCGTTTTGGTTATTATTAGTGGGTTTATGAACTTCGAGCACCGCCGTATCCGGTGAGGGTGCTATAGCAAAAGGAGGATACCCAATGCTGTCTGTCGACGAGCAAATGCGTATCATCACCTCGGGCGCAGCGCAGATCGTCCCCGAGGCCGACCTTCGCAAGAAGCTTGAGAAGGGCGAGCCCCTCAACATCAAGCTCGGCGTCGATCCCACCAGCCCCGACCTGCACCTGGGCCATGCCGTGCCTTTGCGCAAGATGCGTCAGTTCCAGGACCTGGGCCACAACGTCACCCTCATCATCGGTAACGGCACCGCGCTGATCGGCGACCCCTCGGGCAAGAACTCCACCCGCCCGCAGCTTTCGCAGGAGCAGATCGAGGCCAACGCCGAGACCTACGTGAGCCAGGCCATGAAGATTCTGGATCCCGAGAAGACCACCATCGTGCACAACGGTGACTGGATCCTGTCGATGGATCTTGCCGGCCTGCTGCAGGTGTGCTCCAAGTTCACCGTCGCCCGCATCCTCGAGCGCGATGACTTTACCAAGCGCTACCAGTCCCAGACGCCGATTGCCCTGCACGAGTTCCTGTACCCCGTGATGCAGGCCTTCGACTCCGTTCAGATCAAGGCCGACGTGGAGATGGGCGGCACTGACCAGCTCTTCAACCTGCTCGCTGGTCGCGAGCTCATGGAGAAGATGGGCATGGAGCCCCAGATTGCACTTACCATGCCGCTGCTCGAGGGTACCGACGGCGTGCGCAAGATGTCCAAGTCCTACGGTAACTACATCGGCCTGACCGACGCTCCCAAGGATATGTTCGGCAAGACCATGTCCATCCCCGACGAGATGATCGGCAAGTACTATCGTCTTGCCAGCTCGCTCACCCCGGCCGAGGTCGACAAGATCGACGCTGCCCTGGCCGACGGTTCCGCCGATCCCTATGAGCTCAAGCGCGCACTGGGCCGCGACCTGTGCGACACCTATCACGGCGCCGGTGCCGGTGACGAGGCTCAGGCCGAGTTCGACCGCGTGTTCAAGGAGGGCCAGCTTGCCGACTTCCCCGAGAAGCACGTTGAGCTGACCGTCAACGACGAGGGCCAGATCTACCTCGCAGGCCTGCTTAAGGACCTGGGCCTTTCGGCGAGCGCCGGCCAGGCCCGTCGCGACATTGACGG
>CAMQPJ010000043.1 GCA_947003675.1 uncultured Collinsella sp.
TCTGACTACGAATCAGAACGTCATAGGTTCGAATCCTATACGCCGCACCAATTGATCTTGAAGCTCCCGGCAACGGGGGCTTTTCTTATATCGCGATGCGTCGAAGATCGCGCCAAGTGTCCCAAATGAGTAAAAATCAAATTCAATAACTTTTTTTGAAAAAATGCTTGACCATTATTCAGTCCCTGTGCATAATAATCAACAAGTCGCGGCGTTACCTCAGCTGGATAGAGGGTCTGACTACGAATCAGAACGTCATAGGTTCGAATCCTATACGCCGCACCACTTGAGCTTGAAGCCTCCGGAAACGGGGGCTTTTCTTTTATGGCAACCATGCATGGATTCGAACCTCGGTCGAGGCGCGAGCGTGAAGCGGACGCGGAGCGTCCGTAGCGAGCGGGCGAGCACGCCGGCAGGCGGGCGAAGCCGGTGCGGATCCGCGAAGCGGATGCGCGGAATCCTATACGCCGCACCATTTGAACTTGAAGCCTCCGGAAACGGGGGCTTTTCTTTTTGACAACCATGCATGGATTCGAACCTCGGTCGAGGCGCGAGCGTGAAGCGGACTATTTCTTATCGACTCGTGTAAGATTCCGAGTAGGTGTCGCGGCCCATCCGCGACCGCTCCTTCTCTAGACGACCGATCAGGGTGATATTTCGTGGCAGAGCGTCCGACATACAAGCTCAGGTTTTTCGACCCCAAAAAGCGTTTTCCATCGATGCCCGAGCAGCCTGCGGGGCGCTCGTATGGTGTTGTCTGGAAAGTCTTTGGCGAGGATCCTAAAGAGTCGTGCTACGTCGTCGAATTCGTCGGCAAAAGCCACATATCGCTCTTGGGCTACGTGAGCGTGTCGGGCAAGGTTTATAAGGTTGACCGCCCTGTTCGGGAAGCACCGTTGCCCGAGGACCCCGACATGGAGCTGGTCCTTCACGAGTCCGATTCCAGTATTGGCGAGATTATGGTGAGGGAGGCCAACGGAGCAATGCGCGCGTGTGCGCGAACTGCCGGCTCTCCCGAAGGCCCCATGCGCGAGCAGTCCGACCTCGAGACATGGAATTCGACCCGCGCCCTTCCTTACGGCGAGTTTATGGCCTCGATGTTCTTGCGCTACGTGATATTTGCCAACTCCGAAAGCACTATTGCGAACACGGCGGGCGTCGACGGTCTCGATGCAGACATGCAAAACGTTGTCGACAAGATCAAACTCGTAAAGTTGCCCGAGCCGGTCGAGGTGTTTTTGGGCTTTGACACGGCGCCGCTCCCCGATGCTATCGAGACGCTGCTTTACCGTGTTGACCATGCCGAGAATCCGAGCGGTATCGAGCGTTATGCCGCCGCCCTGATGAGCGAGATTGACTTGCCCCGCCTGCGCACCATTGCTGCCAAGTCCGAAATGAGCCTAGCGCGCATCGACCGCTCAAAGCTTTTCTATCTCAATTTTGATCGTAGTCTGCTGGACCAGGACGAGATTGACATGCTGCTTGCCGTCGAGTGCCATCTCAACCGCCTCTCCGGCATCCTTGAGCGCATTGGGGCTGGATTGGTCCCCGCGGCGTCCTCGCCGAGCTTTGAGGGTTGTGCGCTCTTTGACGCGTGGCATATTGCCAAGACGACCAACGATGTTCCTCGACTGCTCGATACGACCTCGAGCGATAACCCATGGGCCAAACCGGGGACGGTGACTTGTCAGCCGGGCGGTGAGTGGGACGTGCGCACCCGCTTCGCGCATATCGTCGAGGCACTCAACGTGGTCACACGGCTCGACTATACCTATCGGGCAAACGTTGCCGAGGGGATTATGCTCGTTCGGTTTGGGCGCTCTGTCGTGGATGCCATGCCGCAACGTGAATACGACGCTCAGGATGACGTCTGGCGCGAGCTAGACGTGGACATGCGCGCGACTTGGGCCGCGGAGCACGACGCGCGCGTGGCGCTTACGCTTGCGGCGGCGTGTTTTGCCGCAGGTGCCTGCATTTCGCGCTGCTATGTTCAGATTGCGGCTCCCGACGGCGAGCGGGGCGAGCGCGTCATTGCAACATATTCCTTTGGGCGTGCGGCCTATCTGGCCAATTGCGTGCCTGTCGCCAAGGATCTTGAGAGCATGGACATGGACGATATGCCGTGCAAGCGCATGCTTGAGGCATATGAGTCGGACGCACCGGATGCGATTGAGCCTGCGGAGGTTCACGCTCGCCCGCGTGACGACCACCGTTCGCTGCCGCCGGCGTTGCGCGACCTGCTGCTTGCCGATACGGCTGATGAGCTAGAGGTCATGGAGGAGGACGATGACCCGTATGTGGCGCGCGTCGTTGAGTTGCGCGAGCAGGTAAAAGTTGACCATGCAAGTGCGTTTGAGGGCTTCTCCCGTCTTGTTGAGGAGCTGGAGGCAAAGTGCGCCGTCGCCGAGCTTTTGGCAACGGGTCCGGTTCAGACGCAGTTTTGCGACAACCAGCTGGTGCGTATGGTGCTGCCGGTAATGGAGGAAGATCGCTCGGTGCGCATCCTGCGCGCTCCCGACGCGCTCTACTTTGCTCAGCACGAGATCTGCAGTTATTACGCCGATCAGGAGGATTTTGAACGGGCATTGCCCGAGGTGCGTCGTCTTTACGATCTGGCTCGCTCGTCCATGCAATCGCACTTTGCGCTCATCAACGTGTTGGCGCGCCTGGAACGCTTTGACGAGATTATCGAGGTGGCGCGCCACGGCCTGCGCATTGCCAGCGACCGTTCCGCAATCGGTTATCTGTTCTATCGCTTGGCGTTTGCCTATTGGAACTGCGACCAGCTCGAGCTCGCGCTGGCATGCTACCGCCTGGTACCGCGCGGCGAGGAGTCGGGTAGCAACGCACTGGAGGAAATGCAGGGCCTTATGAATGAGATGGGTGTCAATGAGCCTCCGACGTTTGAGGAGGCCGTCGAGACCATCCGCAAGGCTGGGCTTGAATTGCCTCCCGTGTCCGCCGTGGCCAACCAGCTGGCGGATGCTGCCGTGCAGTTGGTCGATAGCGGCTTCTTTTTCCTGGCGCGCGTCTGCATCTTCCAAATGTGGCGCACCATGGGCAACGATGAGCTCGGCTCCCTCAATCGCTCGCTGGGGTAGGGGCGAAAACTGCAAGGAGGAAAGGCCGCTAGGCAATTAGAAAATTCCCTCTTGCTCAACTTCGGCTGTTTGGTTACTATAGAACGGCTGTTACGGAGAGCTGACCGAGAGGCCGAAGGTGCTCGCCTGCTAAGCGAGTATGCCCCAAAAGGGCATCTGGGGTTCGAATCCCCAGCTCTCCGCCAGTATGAATTTGTAGAAGGGTCCCATTTGGGGCCCTTTTTTATTATCAAGAATGGCGGCTGGGGATTCGAACCCTCAAAAAGGAGGCATCCTTTCGGACGTCTCCTTTCAGCGAGCGTATTGTTCTTCGATCCTACACCTCGGGTGCCTTGGCTACGGTTTCGCTTTCTGCCGCAAGCGGACGGTTTTCGATGCGACGACTCAGGCGGTCGAGCTTCACAAGAAGCCATTCAATGGGATTCGGCCCCGAGCCTTCCTCATCGGCAACCAAATCCGTGACAACGACCTTGATGCCGTCTTGTTTGAGCGTGAGGCTACCTACTTTGTCGCCCACATGCACCGTGCCCGAAAGGTCATCGTAGGCAACCTTTTCGGTTACTTCTCCGGCAAGCGAAAAGATGGTCGCCTGAGCTGCGGGATCGGCGAGTGTGGCGTCGATCGTCTTGTCCGTCCAGTCGGTCTGGCTTATGCGCGCGATGAGCGGATTGCCGTTGGCGGTCTTTTCCTGCGTGTTGGCGATCGCAACCGTCACCTTGTGGCCGTAGTACCAGTTGGCAAGGGCGGCCGTGTCGGCAAAGCGCTGGTCGTTGGTGCTGGAGTTCAAAACGACGGTATAGGTCTCGTCGCCATCGCGGTCGTAGGCTGCCGTAAAGCAGTAGCCGGCATCGTCGGTAGTGCCGGTCTTGCCGCCGATATTGCCGTCCTGCCCCAGCAGCTCGTTGTGCGTATCCATTGAATGTGAGTGGTCGGAGCCATCGGCGCCTGTAACCTCAATCCAGGAATCATCGCTCGCCACGATCTCGCGGAACGCATCGCTCTTCATTGCTTCCTGCATCATCAGGGCCGCATCGTGCGCGGTCGAGTGCATGTCGCCGGCCCACTCATCAAAGTCCAGACCGTGCGGATTCTCAAAAAGAGTTCCCGTGCAGCCGAGCTCTTTAGCGCGCTCGTTCATGGCCTTGACAAACGTGGCCTCAGCATCTTTGGTCTTGGGGCCGATCTTTTTGCCCACATGCTCGGCAAGCACGATGGCGGCGTCATTGCCCGAGGGAATCATCAGACCGCGCAGGGCCTGTTCCACTGTGAGCTCGTCGCCTTCGAGCAGGCCGGCGGTCGAATTGCCCACGGTTGCCGCGGCGCTGCTCACCGTGACCTTCTCGTCCATCTTGCAGTTCTCGATGGTCAAGATTGCGGTCATGACCTTGGTGATTGAGGCGATCTTGACCTGCTCGTCGGCACTGCGGGCGTAATAGATGGAACCGTCCTTACTCATGACGATGGCGTTGGTCGCATCGATATCGGGCAGATTATCGGCCGTGATGCCGCGGGCGTCGGCGGTCTTACCGCAAACGATATCGGTCGTAAGCACCTGGGCATTGGCGATAGACGGCGCACCGGCAGCAAGGGCGAGAGCGCAGGCAATGCCGGTGGTCAGTTGCGCGGAGCGCTTTACAAGAGAACTAAGGGTCTTCACAGATTTCGCTTTCGACGGGATGGTCTCTTTAGAGTTCAAAGTATATCGTTTACCGGCGCGGACAATCAGTGCGCGGGCGTGCGCGGCCCATGTCTGCGCCCGAACGGACATATAGGTGCTTAAGGTCGACTTAATCGCCCGCGCTTGTTGTGTGTGGCGCACACTGCCTCGGGCATAATGGAGCGCGAGAGGAGCACGCATGAACGAGCGCATTTTGGTAGTTGATGATGAGAAGGCCATCGCCGACCTGGTCGGTATCTACCTTACAAAAGAGGGCTTTGATGTTCAGATTGCCTATAGCGGAGCAGATGCCGCCAAGGCGATTTTGGAGCAGGAGTTCGATCTGGCGCTGCTGGACGTCATGCTGCCCGATATTGACGGCTTTGAGTTGCTGCGCACCATCCGCGCTGGCCATACCTATCCCGTTATTATGCTGACGGCGCGCGATGCCCAGCAGGATAAGATCGAGGGCCTCTCGCTGGGCGCAGACGATTACGTGGTCAAGCCGTTCCGTCCGCTGGAGCTCATAGCGCGCGTTCATGCTCAACTCCGTCGTTATACCAGCTACGGCAGCCGCGCACAGGCGGTTGAGTCGCCGACCATCCAGCTCGACGGCCTCGAGATCAACCGCGACGCTCGTTGTGTGACGGTGGACGGCGCACGGGTGCGCCTCACGCCCATCGAGTATTCCATCTTGCTGTATCTGGTCGAGCATCGTGGCAGCGTGGTGGCCGTGGGGGACCTGTTCCGCGCGGTGTGGAACGAGGACTTTATGCCCGGCTCCAACAATACGGTGATGGTGCACATCCGCCATCTGCGCGAAAAGATCGGCGACGATGCTCAAAAACCGCGCTTTATCAAAAACGTCTGGGGCGTCGGCTACATAATCGAATAACGCCTTTGATGGTGGGGAAGTGGATATGACAAAAGACGATAGGCGGGTATTCGAGGTGCCCGATCGACTCTTTGAATACACAAGGGCGGTCGTCGACAACCGCGCACTTGCGACGGTGCTGCTCTTTTTGCTGAGTCTGCTACTCATTGGCATTGACAATATCGTTGGCATCCTGGCAGTTCTGCTCATTGGCTTCTTGCTGATCGATCGATTTGAAATCGTTCGCCGCTGCGTGGTAATTGGCGGTGCCGCGTGGACAATTATGCTGGCAATCGGGGCCATGGCGCTTGGCGATATTGGCGAGCCCGTGTTCTTTGATGCCGCCTTTGTGTTCAACATGCTCGGCTTTGTGCTGGCGCTTGCCGTGTGCGTTCTGTTCTTTTGCGGACGCGCCCTGTATTACCAGGGTTATGAGCAGGGCGAGCAGCATGCCGACCGCGTAATCGCCGCTCGTATTCGGGACCGTCTGATCGACAACCCCGACACGTGGGATACCATCGACGGCGATTTTCTCGAGGTCGAGGGCGCGCTCAATCGGGCACGCGATTGCGAGCGTAAGGTTCAACAGGCCCTGCGTGACGAATCGCATCGCAAAGATGACCTGGTTACGTACCTGGCGCACGACCTGCGCACGCCGCTTGCCAGCGTGGTGGGTTATCTTTCGCTCCTGCAGGAGGCTCCCGATTTGCCACTTGAGCAGCGCGCACGCTTTACGGGCGTGGCACTCGACAAGGCCCACCGGCTCGACGCTCTCATCGAGGAGTTCTTTGACATCACGCGTTTCGATTTCCATGATATCGTGCTTACCCGCGCCTACGTCGATTTGGGGCTATTGCTGGCGCAGGTGGCCGATGAGTTCTATCCCATTCTCAACGAGCAGCACAAGGAAGCCCAGGTTGATATCTGCGAGGACCTGACGGTACTCGTGGACGGCGACAAGATGGCTCGCGTATTCAATAACATCATGAAAAACGCCGTTGCCTATAGCTATGAAGGCTCGATTATCACGATCGAGGCCAGGTGTTTGGGTGACGGTGGCGTACGCGTACGATTTGTAAACCAGGGCGATCCGATCCCTGAGCCAAAGCTCAAGGTGATCTTTGAGAAGTTCTATCGCCTGGATGCAGCGCGTGCGACCAATCGCGGCGGTGCTGGGCTGGGGCTTGCCATCGCCAAGGAGATTGTATGCGCGCATGGCGGCACCATCGCGTGCGAATCGACGCCCGAGCATACCGTCTTTACCATCGAGCTGCCCGCCGCGTAGCGTAGGCGCCTTTACAAACACCTAACAATGCGCTCACGTGCGTATGAGTCGCGATTTCTACTATCGATACTGCTGGATTGATATCGATGTGGAGGTATACGGTATGACGGCTGCTGCGGCTATGGAGCCCACGGAGCTCGAGGAGCTAATGGAGGCGCAAGCCGAGGCTGCGCACGAGCGCGAAGTCGGGGATGCGACTCGCCCCACGGCGCAGGATCTTGCCGCCTCGCCGACACGCATCGACGTCGAGGGCCTCGACCTGTTCTATGGCGACCATCACGCGCTCAAGGACGTGTCCATCAAGATCCGCGACAAGCAGATTACCTCGTTTATCGGTCCTTCGGGCTGCGGCAAGTCAACGCTGCTGCGTTGCTTTAACCGCATGAACGACGGCATCAAGGACTGCCGCATCGAGGGCAAGATCGCGCTCGACGGCCAGGATATCCTGGGCGACTACGACATCTGCCGCCTGCGTCAGCGTGTGGGCATGGTGTTCCAGCGCCCTAACCCGTTTCCCATGAGCATCTACGACAACGTCGCGTATGGCCCGCGCGGCATGGGTGTGCGCGACCGCGCCGTGCTGGATGAGCTGGTCGAGGACTCTCTTCGTCGCGCTGCGCTATGGGACGAGGTCAAGGACAAACTCAAGGAGTCGGGGCTGGGCCTTTCGGGCGGGCAGCAGCAGCGCCTGTGCATCGCCCGCGCGCTTGCCGTGCAACCCGATATTCTTCTGATGGACGAGCCCACGAGCGCTCTCGATCCCGTGTCGACGCTGGTGGTTGAGCAGCTGGCCTGCGAGCTCAAGGAGACCTGCACGCTCGTGGTCGTTACGCACAATATGCAGCAGGCGGCGCGTATCTCCGACTCGGTCGCGTTTTTCTTGCTGGGTGAGTTGGTAGAGCACGCGCCCACCGCTCAGCTCTTCAAAAAACCCACCGACCCGCGCACGGCGGATTATTTGACGGGACGTTTTGGCTGATACCATCTAGTAAAGGTACCTTTAGGGTTAAGATGCGGTCATGCCGGCCGCAAAGGGGTTCAACATGATCTATTACGTCGAGGACGATGACAACATCAGGGATTTGACGGTCTATGCGCTGCGCAAGCAGGGAATCGAGGCCGAGGGCTTTTCGTGCGATGGCGAGTTTAAGGCCGCCGTGGCGCGACGGGTACCCGATGCTGTTCTGCTCGACATCATGCTGCCCGATACCGATGGTTTGGCAATTATGCGTCGCCTGCGCGCCGACCGCCTGACGGCGACGGTGCCCATCATGATGCT
>CAMQPJ010000044.1 GCA_947003675.1 uncultured Collinsella sp.
CTTCCTCCACACCATCTTGTCCACGACGCCGGTGTAGCTCTGGATGATCTTGACCACCTTGGTGGACACGGTCTCGTCGGCGTAGTCGGGCACGGGCGCCTCGGGCAACGACCCCTCCGCGTCGAGCTCGACGGCCGTATGGACGGCCTGCAGCAGACCCTTCTCGGAGATGCCGGCCAGCGTGAAGCAGGCCTTGTCCAGCGCCTCGGGGCGCTCGGTCGAGGTGCGGATGCACACCGCCGGGAACGGGCGGCCGACGCTCGCGAAGAAGCTCGACTCCTCTGGCAGGGTGCCGGAGTCGGACACAACGGCGAAGGCGTTCATCTGCAGGCAGTTGTAGTCGTGGAAGCCCATGGGCTCGTGCATGCGCACGCGCGGGTCCAGCTGGAAGCCGGTGGCCTCCAGGCGTTTGCGCGAGCGGGGGTGGCAGGAGTACAGGATCGGCATGTCGTACTTCTCGGCCAGAGCGTTTATCGCCGTGAACAGGCTCGTGAAGTTCGCCTCGGTGTCGATGTTCTCCTCGCGGTGGGCGGAGAGCAGCATGTAGCGCTTGGGCTCCAGGCCGAGCGCGGCAAGGACATCCGAAGCCTCGATCTTGTCCAGGTTGGCGCGCAGGACCTCCGCCATGGGCGACCCGGTGACGTAGGTGCGCTCCGGGGCGCAGCCGGTGTCCTTGAGGTAGCGGCGGGCGTGCTCGGAGTAGGCCAGGTTAACGTCGGAGATCACGTCGACGATGCGGCGGTTGGTCTCCTCGGGCAGGCACTCGTCCTTGCAGCGGTTGCCCGCCTCCATGTGAAAGATGGGGATGTGCAGGCGCTTGGCCGCGATGGCGGACAGGCAGCTGTTGGTGTCGCCCAGGATAAGGAGCGCGTCGGGCTTCACCTGGACCATGAGCTTGTAGCTCGCGGCGATGATGTTGCCGACGGTCTCGCCCAGGTCGGCGCCCACGGCGTCCAGGTAGACGTTGGGGTCGTCAAGCTCCAGGTCGCGGAAGAAGATGCCGTTGAGCGTGTAGTCGTAGTTCTGCCCGGTGTGCGCCAGCAGGCAGTCGAAGTGGCGTCGGCACTTCTTGATGACCTCGGACAGGCGGATGACCTCGGGGCGGGTGCCCACGATGATCAGCAGCTTCAGGCGGCCGTCGTCCTTGAATGCGATGTCGGAATAGTCCTTGCCCATGCGGCTAGACCTCCTCGTAGTAAGTGTCGGGGTCCTCGGGGTCGAAGGGCTCGTTGGCCCACATGACCGTCACGAGGTCCTCGGTGTCGGACAGGTTGGTGATGGAGTGCGTGTAGCCGGGGATCATCTCCACGGCGTGCATGTCCGAACCCGAGACGACGTACTCGTCGACGGGGAACGGGTTGCCCCCGGCGTCCTCCCCCACCTTCCTCAGCTTGATGGAGGCGGTGCCGGAGACCACCAGGAACCTCTCCCACTTGCTCATGTGCCAGTGGTTGCCCTTGGTGATGCCGGGCTTGGACACGTTAATCGACACCTGGCCGCGCTCCGGCGTGCGCAGGAACTCCGTGAACGAGCCGCGCGCGTCCACGTTGGGCTTGAGGCCGTAGGCGAAGCGCCCCGGCTCGTAGTAGGAAAGGAACGTGCTCCAGAGCTTCTTGGAGAAGGAGCCCTCCGCGAGGTCGGGAACCGACAGCGTCTCGCGGCTGTCGCGGAAGCAGCCGAGCAGGTACACGATCTCGCCCAGGGTCCTCACGTCGGTCCCGGGGACGTAGCAGAACCCGTCGCCCTCGACGCGCTCGAGCCCCTCGTATCCGCAGCGGTGCTCCTGGCCCAGCAACGCCCCCAGCATCTCGTCTACCAGGTCGTCAATGTAGAGGAGCTCGAGCTCGACATTGGGGTCGTTCACGGTGTAGGGTCGGCCGTTGGCGATGGCGTCGCAGAAGGTGGCCACGGCGGAGTTGTAGCGCGGGCGGCACCACTTGCCGTAGAGGTTCGGGAAGCGGTAGATGAGCACCGGCGCGCCGGTCCTCTCGGAATACTCGCGGAACAGGCCCTCCCCCGCCAGCTTGGACTCGCCGTAGACCGATCCCTCGAAGCGACCCGAAAGGCTCGCCTGCGCGGAGCTGGAGAGCATGACGGGGCACGTGTTGCCGTGGCGCTCGAGCATGTCGAGCAGCGTGGAGGCGAACCCGAAGTTGCCCTCCATGAACTCGGACTGGTCCTCGGGGCGGTTGACTCCGGCCAGGTTGAATACGAAGTCCGCTCGGGAGCAGTAGCCGTCCAGCTCCCCGGGCGTCGAGTCGACGTCGTACTCCATGACCTCGAGCGGGAGCAGGCCCGCGTATCTCTCGCGGCGGTCCTTGCCGTCGCGGATGTTCTTCAGCGCGCAGCAGAGGTTCTTCCCGACGAAACCCCTGGCTCCGGTGACGAGGACGCGCACCCTACTGCTCCGCCTCGTGCTCGCGGCCCTCCAGGGCCAGCTGCACGTACTCGGCGGTCTTGATCTTGGCGATGGTGCCCTCCACGTCGAGCCTCTCGGTGTTGTGGGAGGTGTAGGACTCGTCTGCCTGGGTCTCCACCTCGCCGTCCACGACGAACTTGTCGTAGTTCAGGTCGCGCGAGTCGCAGGCGACGCGGTAGTAGCCGCCCATGTCCTCGGCGCGCAGTCGCTCCTCGCGGGTCATGAGGGTCTCGAAGAGCTTCTCGCCGTGGCGGGTGCCGATCACCTGGGTGCCCACGCGGCCGAAGACCTCCTGCACGGCCTCGGCGAGGTCGCCGATGGTCGACGCCGGCGCCTTCTGGATGAACAGGTCGCCGGGGTTGGCGTGCTCGAAGGCGAACTGCACCAGGTCGACCGCCTCGTCCAGGTTCATGAGGAAGCGGGTCATGTTGGGGTCGGTGACCGTGAGCGGCTCCCCTTTTCGGATGCGGTCGATGAACAGCGGGATGACGCTGCCGCGCGAGCACATGACGTTGCCGTAGCGGGTGCAGCAGATGGTGGTGCGTCCTGCGCCGTTGCGGGCGTTGGCGTAGATGATGGACTCCATCATGGCCTTGGACTTGCCCATGGCGTTGATGGGGTATGCGGCCTTGTCGGTGGACAGGCACACGACGCGGTCCACGCCCTCCTCGATCGCGGCGTGCAGGACATTGTCCGTGCCGATGACGTTGGTGCGCACGGCATCCATGGGGAAGAACTCACAGGAGGGAACCTGCTTCAGGGCGGCGGCGTGGAAGATGTAGTCCACGCCGTGCATGGCGTCGCGCACGCTCTGGGCGTTGCGGACGTCGCCGATGAAGAAGCGGACCTTGGAGGCGAGCTCGGGCGACCTCTCCTGCAGGCGGTGGCGCATGTCGTCCTGCTTCTTCTCGTCACGCGAGAAGATGCGGATCTCGGCCAGGTCGGTGTTCATGAAGTGCTTGAGCACGGTGTTGCCGAACGAGCCGGTGCCGCCCGTGATCATCAGGGTTTTGTCTTTAAAGGTGGTCGAATCGTTCATCTATTTGCCTTCCTTACGTTTGGCTTTTGTAAACTGGTAAAAGAGAAATTTCGTATTA
The DNA here is from genome assembly GCA_947003675.1 of uncultured Collinsella sp. Taxonomy (GTDB): domain Bacteria; phylum Actinomycetota; class Coriobacteriia; order Coriobacteriales; family Coriobacteriaceae; genus Collinsella. Next base: position 3,517 of record CAMQPJ010000044.1, read on the forward strand.
GTTACGAGGTATCGTTTGAAAAGCCGCTTCGGCTCTTGAATAAGTCTGTATAGCCACTCGAGACTCAGGTTTTGCATCCACATCGGCGCCTCTGGCACCACGCCGGCGAGAACGTTGAACGCTCCGCCAACACCGATCATCAACGGTTGCGGCCCTCCCTTGAGCTCGCGCATAAGAACTTCTTGACGGGGCGCGCCAAGAGCAATCCATGCGAAGTCTGCATCCGAATCAGCGATACGTCGCGAAAGGTCTCGCTTCTCGCTGTCGGAGAGCGGTCGGAAAACCGAAGGCTCCATGCCAGCGATTTCCAGGCCTGGGTATTCCTCTTGAAGTGAATTTTTGAGGGCGTCGAGATTCTTCTGCTCGTTACCGTAGAAGTAATGGCTCCATCCTTGCTGCAAGGAAATATTGAATATCTCTCGCATCAGATCGGGTCCAGTTACACGCCCCATAGACTCTATTGTTTTACGTCCGACGACAGATAAAAGCTTGCCGTCGGGAACGGACATGAGGGAGTCAGCTTGGCAGGCCCAATAGGAAGGGTCGTCATGGGCCATAACCGAGGTATGAGCATTGGAAACGCAAATATATTCGCCATGTAGCTCATCTATATGGCGAGTGAGAAACTCGACACACTCAGACATATTGGTTCCCGTGATCGGAACATCGATTACGGGAACGCGCTTGAGCTCAACGAATTTAGAATAGTCCTGAAGCATTAGCACGCACCCTTACCGGTGATGACCTCGATCACCGTGAGGACAACGATCTTGAGGTCGGTAAAAATGCCCCGGTTGGCGATGTACTCCAGGTCTCGGCGGACCATGCCGTCGAACCCGGTCGAATTGCGCTCCGTCACCTGCCACCAGCCGGTGATCCCGGGCTTCACGGCCAGGCGCTGCAGGTCGTACTCGGTGTACTCCGCCACCTCGTTCGGCAGAGGCGGGCGCGGGCCGACGACGGACATCTGGCCCAGGAACACGTTGAGGAACTGCGGGAACTCGTCGATGGAGTGCTTGCGGATGAACTTGCCGATCTTCGTTACGCGCGGGTCCTCCCTCATCTTGAACATGGCGCCGGCGATCTCGTTCTGCCCCTTGAGCTCGGCGAGGCGCTTGTCGGCGTCTTTTAACATGCTGCGGAACTTCCACATGCGGAAGGTGGACAGCCTGCCGTCGCGGTGGGTCTGGCCCACGCGGATCTGGCTGTAGAACGGGTTGCCCTCGCTCTCCAGGCGGATGGCGGCGGCGAGCACAAGGCTGGGTATGGCGATGACGGCCAGCACGCAGCCGCTGAACACGATGTCGAAGGCGCGCTTGGCGGTGCGGTAGGCAAGGCGCGAGTTGTCCCAGTCCTTCACAGCTTGCATGGCCTTGTAGCGCATGGTCACGTCGCCACCGCTCATTGCCTGGGCTACAAGCGCGGCCCCCACCGGCGCTCCTTCTGAATATTCAGTTTTGTCCGACACTATTTCCTTCAAACCTACGTCCCCGCCCCGGGGATCCTCCCTGTCCCGTTAAACAGTCGCCTGCAGCTAGGCGATCGCCTTTTTAAGGTTTCGCATTACGCGCTGCTCGGCTGAAAGCACGGCAAAGCCAACGCGCGTGGTTACGCGTCGGCCGCACAGGTCGAGCTCCAAATAAGCAGTGCTCTTGCGTCTGTTAATGGTTTTGATAAGGCCTTCGTGACCCAGCAGCGGACCTGCCGTCACTACGACCTGGTCGCCGTCCTTTAAGGCCTCGCTCATAGGCACCACGCGGTCTCCCCTATGCGTAAAGCTGCCAATAAGCTGGACCTCTTCTTTTGCCAGCGGCACAAACTGACCGTCCTGGGATAGCACCCGTGCAAGGTCATCCATGCGCAGCAGATACTGTTGCACGGTGCGGGGTTCTGCCGTATCGCAGATAAGGTAACCGGGAAAAAGCGGCTTGGTCGTATTGACCCATTCGCCGTGTACTTTAATCTCGGTTTGATATTGGGGGTAAAAGAGCTCCTGCATGGCGCCAACCGGCACCACACGCTCAATGCGCTAGCGCATTACGTCTTCGCGACCGTTAATGACCTGGATCACATACCACACGAGCACCACCCCCTTGCTGTCTTACGTGTGGCTCACGGGGTTTGGGTATGGCTTCGCCAGGGCGCTTGTGCGCGAAGGCGCTCCATATTCAAACCCTGAGCCCAGTTAGACAAGCACGTGGCTCTGCCCCACCGTGAACGGTATGTATACGTGCAGTGGCTAGGGTCGCGGACGTGTATCGCAAAAATGACCGCGTCCCCAGCTGGCTGCGTGCGGCCCAGTCAAGCGGGAACAAAACTGAACCGCACGCAAACAGCTGCAAGACTGCTGTGAATTGTCATGAAATATCGATTCGAAAGTACAGCTTGCAAATAGACAAGAACAAAGTCATTCGATGCGATATGCATGACGACGCTATTGGAGCTCGTGGTTTTTCTGGCACCGCCGTTACGGCCGGATGCTGATCGACCCTGTGCTTTGCGGCTTGCTGGAGCCGTGAGCACAGTTGAACCCATGTAACGTTAGCTATCCTAGCACAGCAGGTGGCCCATACGTTTTGGGGTGTGTTGAGCAACATATTGTTTATTTGCCGTGGTTATGGGGGATACTTTGGCATCTTGCACATATTGCCGCGGGTTTATGGGGGTGTGTGGGTTGGCGATCACTGACCGAGTTGTATTGCTGGCGGCGCGAATTGCTCAAACTATTATGTTTGGCTAACAAACTTTGTACAAAACCGGGAAGGTAATTGCGCAACTTTTTGGAGTGTAGTTGTCGCAAAATTTGCGACAACTACTGCTGACGGCGAACTTGAACAGGAAAGCAATTTGCAAATTTTGCAAAAATGCAGCTGACGGCAGAATTTGGCAAAATAAAAAGGCCACTCGGTTGAGTGGCCCAGCATTCACGATGGTGGAGACGAGGGGGATCGAACCCCTGACCTCTTGACTGCCAGTCAAGCGCTCTCCCAGCTGAGCTACGCCCCCGTGACGAGGTAGTACTATAGGGGAAGATCATCGGGGATGCAAGGACTTTTTTTGGGGTTGTTGCCCTGCCTTACGGGTTTTCCTGGGACGGGGCTGAATTGACTGATTTTGACTTCGGCAAAATCAGTCAATTAACCCACCGTCCCGATAAAACCCTAACGGTATAAATAACCGATTGCGACGCCTTGGTGGACTTGGATCTTGGCCGTTTTCCTTACGACATTAGAGATGCCCGTGTCGGCCAACAGGCCCAGGGGGCTATGGTCTAGCTCCCACTCTAGACCGTGTTCGCTTACCACCGTCCGAGGGGCTATGCCGATGATGGAGAAGGTTTTGCCCTCGGCGCCCTCGATGGTCCAGGTCTCGTCCTGGTGCAGGATTCTGGCCGTTACTTCGTCTTCTTCGATCCAGACGGGGGCATCCGCATAGCCTGCCAGTAGCCCTAACACAGAAAGTGCCATGTCCGGGCGGCCGCCGGTGGCGCAGGTCGCAACCACTTCGGAACCCGGCCAGCGACGACGGACGGAATCGAGTGCCAGAGCCAGATCGGTGTAGTCCTTGTAGGGGTTATGGCGCTCCAGCTCAAAAGCGTCAGCAGCATCGACCAGAGCGCGTCCCTCATCGCTCACCGTATCGGCGTCGCCCACGTAGACGTCGCAGCTCAGGCCAGCGCCCAACAGGGCATCCAGACCGCGATCTACGGCTACGGTGTGGTCGCACTCCCCTGCCAGGTGGCACAGCAACTCGGGGCTCGCCACCACCGGCGAGCCGCAAACCACTAATACTTTATAAGCCACGGCACTCGCCTAGCCCTCAAAAGAAAGCACGCGGGCCAAGTCCAGGCCCTCATAGCTGTCGATAAAGATATCGCAGTTATCGCAAACCTCGTCCCGCTCCATACGGCCGTGCGGGTCATAGATACCCGCGCGCTTAAAGCCTGCAGTACCAGAACTCTTAAGGCCAAAGACGGCGTCCTCAAACACCCACGCGCGCTCAAACTTGTGCCCGTGGCGCTCTTCCAGGCGACGCAACGCCAGTTCGTACACGTCGGGGAACTGCTTGGAGCGCCCAACCTCGCCCGTCGTAGTAACAAACTCCAAATAAGCGTCGAGCCCGGCACCGGCGAGCGCGGACTGAACCAGCTCGGCCGGTGTGGACGTGGCCACGCACATGGCAATGCCGGCCGCCTTCGCCTGCTCCAAAAATGCCAGGAGTCCCTCGCGTGGCGGCACCTTGGAGTACCCATCAATCAGAATCTCGCTCAGCTCGCGATACAGCTCCTCGCCATCCGCGCCAATGCCCCACGTGTCGTGATAGGCCTGGCACTCATCCTCCAGCGAAAGATGTTCAAACTGGGCAAAATCGTCGACCGTCACATCAATGCCATGACGGCGCAATAACTCGGTCTGCGCATGGCCCCAGACGGGGGAACTATTAACCAGCGTGCCGTCGCAATCGAAAATAAAAGCAACACTTGGGGCAGCGATGTGGTCCATAAACGAGCCTTTCGATGTCAAATGGTAAACAACCTGCTAAAAACGTTTTACCAAACGTAAGCCTATCAGTTTTGAAACC
>CAMQPJ010000045.1 GCA_947003675.1 uncultured Collinsella sp.
TTCCGGGATGCATTTTCCGCAAGAGGCCTGTTTGGGAAACCATATCCCGTTTCGAGCCAGAATTCTGGGACGCAGTTTCCCCGAGAGGCCCCATCGGGAAACGGTATCCCGGAATCCGCCCGGATGGTGGGATGCGCTTTCCAAATGATTCCTTGGTGACGGAGGGAAATGAATCATTTTGGGCGGCGGTGCCAAGAATTGGTCCGCTACCGCCCGCTGCTTTCCTACCAAACGGTGAACTGGGCGTTTTCTGTGTTCCAATGGACATCGCGAACGTAGTCGCGCACGCCCGTCGCATCTCGTGCTTCGAACAACTCAAGAATATGGGCATGTTCGCTGTTGGCTTTATTGAGCAGTTTGCACGCCGTCTCTTGGTCGACGGTCTCGTAATCGCGCTTGATAAAGCAGCGCTCGAGTTGCGAGATCATGTCGCGCAGACGGTCGTTGCCGCAGCGGTTGAAGTACGTAAGGTGAAAGTCTCGCTGAATATCGTCGTACTTTCGGATAAGACCGCCTTGGATCGCAAGGTCCATGGAGCCGACGAGAAATTTAAGCTGCGTAATGTCATCGTCGGTTAGGTTCGGGCAGGCGAGGTACGCCGCCTGCCCGTCCAGCGGCCCCATGATCTCGAAGACTTCAACGGCGTTTTGCTGATCGAACCCGCGGACACGGAATCCGCGGCGGGGGAGGTTGTCCAGATAGCCATCGCTTGCCAGCTGGATGAGCGCTTCGCGAACCGGCGTGCGCGACACGCCCATGGCATCGCAGATCGCTTGCTCGCTCAAACGGTCGCCGGCGGACAACTCGCCGGTGTCAATGCGGCTCGAAATGTAGTCGTATACGTGGTCCTTCAGGGGCCTTCTGAGTGTTTCCATGAACGTATATCCTTTAACTGTATACTTTTAAAACTAAATACATTTCACTTGAATAGCTCAGTTGAATTATAGAACTACCAGTTAAATCATGCTACTTCGTGCCGAAACGTGAGAGTACGCTCACCGAGAAATATCTACCGTTCATGATTGTATACAATATACAAAACAGGAAAACCGCCCTATGATTAAGCCATCGAAAGGAGGGCGGACACAAGGAAGTTCGCCCTCGGCTAGGAGATCCAAGGAGGATCATCATGACCAAGTTCAGCCACGTTATCATCCGTCGTCCCGGCAAGTCCCTGAGCAATGGCATCACGAGCGCACCCGAGCTTGGCCAGCCTATCTACGAGCGCGCCATTGAGGAGCACTACGATTATGAGCATGCGCTCGAGCAGTGTGGCGTGGACGTGTCGGTGCTGCCTGCCCTCGAGCAGTATCCCGACAGCTGCTTCGTCGAGGATCCGGCCGTCATCACTCGCTGCGGAGCCATTATTACCAACCCCGGTGCCGACAGCCGCAACGGCGAGAAGGACGAGATCGAGCCGGTCGTCCGTCGCTTCTTTGACGACGAGCATGTCAAGCACATTGTTTCTCCCGGCACGCTCGACGGCGGCGACGTCATGATGGTCGGCGATCATTTCTATGTCGGTCGCTCCGCTCGCACCAATGAAGAGGGTATTCGCCAGTTCTGCGAGATTCTCGAGGGCTGGGGCCTCGAGGGTTCCGAGGTTCCGCTGGAGGAGGTCCTGCACCTCAAGACGGGCGTCAACTACATCGAGGACAACAACATGCTCGTCTCCGGCGAGTTCATCGATAAGCCCGACTTTGCCCAGTACAACAAGATTGTCGTGCCCGAGGACGAGGCCTATGGCGCTAACTGCATCTGGGTCAACGGTACGGTCATCGTTGCCGAGGGCTATCCGACCGTGCTCAAGGCCGTGCAGGATCTGGGCTACAAGACGCTCGTCGTCGATACCTCCGAGTATCGCAAGGTCGACGGTGGCCTTTCTTGCCTGTCACTGCGCTTCTAACGCGATAGCTGTAACAGTCTGATGATCGCTTGACCGATGGCCCGGCACCCGATTCGGGACGTCCGGGCCATCTTTCGTTCGATCACATGATGAAGGGGGTGCACATACAATGGCCTCTAAAGCTCAAAACGATGAGATTATCGACCCTAATGGCCTCGATCTCTTTCGTCTGACCATGATGGTCATTACCGCCAGTATTTGTGGCGGTATCTTTTCTCTCGCCGGCGATATGGCAGCGGGCGGAGCCAATACCGGTGCGGTTATCGTCTCGTGGGGAATTTGTTTTATAGGCGTCTTTGCGTTGATGATGGTGTTCAACGGTCTATCTCAGGCTCGTCCCGACTTAACCGGCGGCATCTATGCATACGCTGCGGCGGGCTTTGGTGATTACATTGGTTTCAACTCCGCCTGGGGCTACTGGATCAGCGCATGCCTTTCCAACGTGAGCTTTGCTCTCTTGCTGTTTAGTGCACTGGGCTATTTCTTTCCCGCGTTTGGTGCGGGCAACAATCTGCTTTCCATCATCTGCGCCAGCGTATTTCTATGGTTCCTTACCGCTCTTGTACTTCGTGGCGTCAAGGAGGCCGCGGGCATTAACACGATCGTCACCTTGGCGAAGCTGGTGCCGCTGGGACTCTTTGTGCTGAGCATTGTGCTCCTGGGTAAGTTCAACGTCGATATCTTTATGGACAACTTCTGGGGAGAGCCGGCGGGTCCTGGCTTTGGCGAGCAGGTTGTCTCGACCATGATTGCCCTTGTTTGGGTCTTCACGGGCATCGAGGGTGCCGTCGTCATCTCGGGCCGTGCAAAGTATGTGCGCGACGTAGGTCGCTCGACGGCGCTTGGATTTGCGGCTGTGTTCACGCTGTATCTGATCATCTCGATGCTGTCGCTTGGCATTATGCCGCGCGAGGAGATGGCGCAGCTCGCAACGCCCTCCATGGCGGGAATTCTCGAGCGCGCAATCGGTCCTGTTGGCGCTGCCATCGTAAACCTTGGCGTTATTCTCTCGCTGGTCGGCGCGATGCTGGGCTATGTCATCATTGCATCCGAGACGCCGTTCGAGGCGGCGCGCCAGGGTTCCTTCCCGCTGGCGTTTGCCAAGACGAACACGCATGATGCCCCGGTGGTAACGATTCTCGTGAGCTCCGGTATCACGCAGCTCTTCTTGATTGTGTCGTATGTGGCGGCGAGCACCTACCAGTTCTTCTATAGCTGCGCGGTCAACACGATTCTGGTTCCGTACGTGTGCTCGGCAGCCTACTACATGGTGATTGGCTGGAAGAACGAGCATCTGGACGGGCCGCATGCGCCAAGCGTCGGCAAAGCCCGCTTCTTCGGTACACTCGGCTTTATCTACACGTTGTTCCTGGTGTGGTCGACGGGTCTTCAGGGCGTTATGATCACGACGATTCTTTTTGCTCCGGCCATTCCCGTCTATATGCTGGGTGAGCGAGGCCGCGGTAAGCCGGTGCTTCCGCATCTGCACGACAAGCTGATCGCAGCGGTGGTCATTGTCGTGGCAATTATTTCGCTGTATCTGCACTTTGCCGGCATTGCGCCGATTGTCTAGGACTGCGGCAAGCTTCATCGCTTGGTAAGCCGACTGAGGCATCGCGTGCCGGTGCCGTTCGGTAATCCATAACTGACGTGGGCCTCTGTAACGTACCTTTGTGAGCGCCCACTAAACCCGCGCAGGTGACTACGATTGCCCGCGCGGGTTTTGCAGTTGCGGCGAAATGCTGCCGGCAGCTGGGGACGTTCCTATTGTGCCGGCACTCTGGGACACTCCTTGGATGTTCTGCATGCGACAGAGGAAAGCGGGTGATTTTGACGAGGGGCGGGCGGCTGATTCGGTCCTTGGGGAAACCGCGTCCCGTTTTGGGCGCAGATTCCGGGCCGCAGTTTCCCCGAGGGGCTCGATCGGGAAAATACGTCTCAGTCTGAGTGCCTATTCCGGGACGCAGTTTCCGCTAGAGACCTCAGTCGGAAAGCCCATCCCGTTGTAGCGTTTCGGAGTGGGATGCAGTTTCCCCAGGAGCCCCCATCGGGAAACTGCATCCCGGAATTCGCCTGAATAGTGGGGTGCGGTTTCCGAAAGGGTGCCGTCTGGGAAACCGTGTCCCGGAATCCCCTCCCGCGCCTGGTTGTTCCGCATCGCATCTATTGGGCAAAGCGACCTGTCCCCATTGCACCGATCTGTCGATTGAACATCGTTGCGTGTTCGCGCTATCATGCATGGATAAATTGGTTAGCCATGGCAAACGGTTAGCCATGGTGAACATAAATGCAACGCCCTGTGGGCGCCGGGGGAGGAACACGGACGTGAAGCTCGATACACTCGAGATTGGAAAGGACGCCGTTGTCGCATCGGTGACATCGGACGACCAGGCACTCCGACAACATATTTTGGACATGGGCCTAACACCGGGCACCGAAGTCACCATGATGAAGTACGCCCCCATGGGCGACCCGCTCGAGATTCGCCTGCGTGGCTACGAGTTGACGCTGCGCAAGGACGATGCCGCACGGATTGAGCTCGTGGGTGTTCACGACACAGATACGGGTCCGCGCGCTAACGCCGCAATCGGCACGACGGAGCACCCGGCACTCGGCGAGGGGACGTATTCGCCCCGTGCGGCAAAAACGGCCGTGCCCGAGGGCGCACCGCTACATTTTGCCCTCGCCGGCAACCAAAACTGCGGTAAGACTACGCTGTTCAACCAGCTGACGGGCTCCAACCAGCACGTCGGCAACTTTCCCGGCGTGACGGTCGACCGCAAAGATGGCACCATCCGCAACCATCCCGAGGCGAGTGTTACCGACCTGCCAGGCATTTACTCCCTGTCGCCGTACACGGGCGAAGAGATCGTAAGCCGCCAGTTTATCCTGGATGAGCATCCCGACGCCATCATCGACATCATCGACGCTACCAACATCGAGCGTAACCTGTACCTGACGCTGCAGCTTATGGAGCTCGATCGCCCCATGGTCATCGCGCTCAACATGATGGACGAGGTGACGACCAACGGCGGCGCCGTGGACGTCAATCTGCTCGAGAGCCTGCTGGGCGTGCCGGTTGTCCCCATTAGCGCTGCCCGCAACGAGGGTATCGGCGAGCTGGTGGATCATGCCTTGCACGTCGCGCGGTTCCGCGAACGTCCCGGCCGCTTGGACTTTTGCGCACCCGATGGTCCGGACGGCGGCGCGCTGCATCGCTGCATCCACGGCATCGCCAACCTTATCGAGGACCATGCCGCGACGGCGCACATTCCCGTGCGTTTCGCGGCGACCAAGCTGGTTGAGGGCGACGAGCTGGTAACCGAGGCGCTTCACCTGGACCGTAACGAGCTTGATGCCATCGAGCACATCATTACCCAGATGGAGGGCGAGGCCGGCACCGACCGTCTGTCCGCGCTGGCCGATATGCGCTTTAGCTTCATCGGCGACGTGTGTGGGCGCTGCGTCGTCAAGCCGCACGAGAGCCGCGAGCACGTGCGCTCCGTCAAGATTGACCGCATCCTGACGGGTCGTTACACAGCCATTCCGGCGTTTTTGGTGATCATGGGCCTCGTCTTTTGGCTGACGTTTGGCGTGATCGGCGCGGCGTTGCAGGGACTCATGGAGGACGGTATCGCTGCCATCATCGCCTCGGCCGATGCGGGCCTCAAGGCGTTCGGCACCAACGACGTGGTGCGCTCGCTGGCTGTCGACGGCGTGCTTACGGGTGTGGGCAGCGTGCTGACCTTCCTGCCGATTATCGTCGTGCTCTTCTTGTTCCTCTCCATTTTGGAAGACTCCGGCTACATGGCGCGCGTTGCCTTTGTCATGGATAAGGTACTTCGTCGCTTTGGCCTGTCGGGCCGCAGCTTTGTGCCCATGCTCGTCGGTTTTGGCTGCACCGTGCCGGCTATCATGTCGACCCGTACGCTCCCATCCGAGCACGACCGCAAGATGACGGTCATGCTCACGCCGTTCATGAGCTGCTCGGCCAAGTTGCCGGTCTACGGCCTGCTGTGCGGGGCGTTTTTCCCGCAGGCGACGGTCCCCGCCATGGTCTCGCTCTATTTGATTGGCATTGCGGTCGGTTGCATCGCGGCTTTGGTGCTCAACCGCACGGCATTTAAGGGCGACCCGGTGCCGTTTATCATGGAGCTTCCCAATTACCGTCTGCCGAGCGTCAAGACGACAGTGATGCTGGCATGGGATAAAGCCAAGGATTTTATTACCAAGGCCTTTACCATTATCTTTGCCGCTACCGTGGTCATCTGGTTCCTTCAGACGTTCGATATCCGCTTTAATGTGGTCGCCGATCAGTCGCAGAGTCTGCTTGCGGGTCTCGGCAGCATCATCGCGCCGGCGCTGACGCCGCTTGGGTTTGGCGACTGGCGTGCATCCACGGCGCTCGTCACCGGACTTATCGCCAAGGAGAGTGTCATCTCGACCCTCACGGTACTTTTGGGCGCGACCTCGCCCGCGGCACTGTCGACCATGTTTTCGCCGTTTACTGCCTATGTGTTCCTGGTCTTTACGTTGCTGTACCCGCCGTGCGTGGCTGCGATCGGCGCCGTCAAGAGCGAGCTGGGCGCGCGCTACGCCGTTGCCGTATTCGCGTTTCAGGTGACGGTCGCCTGGATCGTAGCGTTTGTCGTGCATTCGGCGGGCATATTGCTGGGGTTGGCTTAGTTATTTATTGACGGTGCAACCTCTGTGTATCGAATTGTTTTCGGCCCCGCATCTGTTGCTGACGGATGCGGGGCCGTTGCTATATAATCGCCTCCGCTCAAAATGATTGGAGACGTTATATATGAGTCGGGCAAGGCAAGACGGCATCACGCTCAGGCAGTGGCTCCCGCTCGTCGGGCTCACCTGCTGTGCGTTCGTGTTCAACACGTCGGAGTTTATGCCCATCGGCCTTTTGACTGATATCGCCGCGTCGTTCTCGCTCACCGAGGCCCAGGCGGGCATCATGATCTCGGTCTATGCCTGGGGCGTCATGCTGCTGTCGTTGCCGCTCATGGTGTTCGCTTCGCGTTTCGAGTTTAAGCGGATGCTGCTGGGCGTGCTTGCCGTGTTCTCGCTCGGTCAGTTCCTGTCCGCTGTGGCGCCGACCTATCCCATCCTGGTCTGCGCGCGCCTGGTGGTCGCTTGCGCACATGCCGTGTTCTGGTCAGTCGCCTCGATCATGGCGTCGCGCCTGGTTGACACACGCCATGGGGCGCTCGCCATCAGCATGATCGCTACGGGCTCGTCCATCGCGCAGATCTTTGGCCTGCCGCTCGGCCGCGCCATTGGCTTGGCCGTGGGTTGGCGCATGACGTTTGCCGTGGTCGGGGGCCTCTCAGCCATCGCGGCCGTTTACCAGGCAGCGGTGTTCCCGGCCATGCCGGCGGGTGAGCGCTTTACCGTCAAACAGCTGCCCGAGCTGCTCAAGAACCCGTTCCTCATTGCGCTCTATGTGGTCACGGTGTTCATGGCGACCGGCTATTACGCGGGCTATAGCTATATCGAGCCTTTCCTGGCTCAGGTCGCGCATGTCGACGCAAGCGCCATCACCATGACGCTGACGGCGTTCGGCTGCTCTGGTCTGCTCGGAAGCTGGCTGTTCGGCCGGCTGTTCGATGGGCACCGGTTCCCGTTTCTCGCGATTACGCTCTCCGGCGTGCCGGTGGCCCTGCTGCTCATGGGCCCGGCCGCATCGTCGCTCGCCGCGGTTCTCGCTGTTTGCGCACTGTGGGGTTGCTGCGCCACGGCCTTTAACGTGGCGTTTCAGGCCGAGCTCATCAAGCACACGCCGGCGGACTCGTCGGCCGTCGCCATGTCGATCTTCTCGGGCCTGTTTAATCTGGGTATCGGCACGGGTACCGCGATCGGCGGCGCCGTGGTTTCGGGTCCCGGTATCGCCTGGATCGGCTGCGCAGGTGGCGCAATCGCCGCCGTGGGCGTCATCCTCGCTATCACGGTGATGTTCCCGGCCATTCGCCGCGCCAAGGTCGTCGCCTAGCCACGCCCCCTCATCAGTTGCGGTGGAATAGTTCCTGTTTAAGGCCTCTGAAGGCCCAAGCAGGAACTATTCCACCGCAACTTATTTTGGG
>CAMQPJ010000046.1 GCA_947003675.1 uncultured Collinsella sp.
AGCAAAAGCGGTTCTCATCTAAAAAGCGATACTCAGTGGCACGCTGGACGGCAAAATCAATTGCGGGTTGGCGAAATCCGTAACGAGCCAGCTTGTCACGGACCTCACCCGTGGCATGGTCGCGGCGCGACAGCATCTCAGTCACCATGGTAAGCGCGCATTTACGCTCAATGAGCTGCACCGCCTCGCGAAACTCATCCCAATCGCAGGGAAGATCGGGGCGATTTTTAAGGAACAGGCGCGCGACACGAACAGGAATCCAGATGGATCGTTCAAAACCGCCCTCGAGCTCACAGTCGATATGTGCACAAGGCTTTTTTGATGCATACCCACTCGAGAACGAGGAGGCCGCCTTCTTATCGGTAATGACGACCGTAGCCTCGGTCACTGTATACGACATGAGGGCATCCGCTACTCGTCGTCATCATCGAGCATCGCGGAGCCATCGATGGCGTAAAGCTCATCGAACTCGTCAGTTTCGGGCTGATCGGTCAGCTCGACCTCTGACGGAGCATCGTCATCGAATTCAAGGCCGCAGGCGAGACGTACCTTATGCTCGATCTCGTCAGCACAATCGGGGTGTTCGCGCAGGAAGGCCTTAGCGGCCTCACGGCCATTACCGAGCTTGTCCTCACCGTAAGCAAACCAAGAGCCCATCTTTTTGCAGATACCGCACTCGACGGCCATGTCCAGAATCGAGCCCTCCTTAGAGATGCCCGTGCCGTACATGATGTCGAACTCAGCCGAGCGGAACGGAGCGGCGACCTTGTTCTTAACAACCTTGGCACGCACACGATTGCCGATGACCTCGTCCTTGAGCTTAATGCTGTCAATGCGGCGAATATCGATACGCACCGACGAGAAGAACTTGAGGGCGCGGCCGCCCGTCGTAGTCTCGGGGTTGCCGAACATGACGCCGATCTTCTCGCGCAGCTGGTTAATGAAGATGCAGGTCGTTTTAGATTTGGCGAGCGAGCCGGCGAGCTTACGGAGCGCCTGGCTCATCAGACGGGCTTGAAGGCCGACCGTAGTATCACCGATCTCGCCCTCGATCTCGGCACGCGGAGTCAAAGCGGCGACAGAGTCGACGACGATGGCGTCGATGGCGCCAGAGCGCACGAGCATGTCGACGATCTCGAGCGCCTGCTCGCCCGTATCGGGCTGGGAAATGAGGACCTCATCGATGTCCACGCCGATACGCGCGGCATACGTTGGGTCGAGCGCGTGCTCGGCATCAATAAATGCCACGACGCCGCCCATTGCCTGGGCCTCTGCCAAAATCTCGAGCGAAAGCGTTGTCTTACCGGAGGACTCGGGACCGTAAATCTCAACGATACGGCCGCGCGGCACACCGCCGATGCCCAGAGCGGCATCGAGGGCCAGAGCGCCCGTGGGAATGGCCTCGACCTCGAGCTCGGGACCACCGTCGCCGTACCTCATGATGGAACCCTGGCCGAATTTCTTCTCGATCTCGGCCTTGGTGGTGGCGATCATCTCATCGCGCTCTTTACCCGTCGTGCGAGCATGAACGGTACGTACGGGACCTGAATTCTTGGCCATGAATAGCCCTCCTCTTAACAACCTGCATCGATAATAAACGAACGGCTGTTCGTGGTCAACCGTTCAGATAAATCATATGCAGCCGACCTTTCCAAAACCCAACCAAACGCTGACCAAACACTGACCAAAAACTTGACCGCAGGCGAACCAAGCAAGGCAAGACAAACATGAATACGCCAACTACCTGCACAAAGAGCAAATTCGCCAGAGGTCCCTATCTCCACAATTAAGGGGCCCGGAGGCCCCTTAAAACACGTCTATTCCATAGAATCGAGCACGTAGACAATGCGGCCCAGTGCCTCCGCGACCGCATGGGCACGAACACACGAACGATCGCCCTCATAGTGACAACGAATGGAGTCCACGACCGGCACTCCCCCATCGGCTGAGCGATACGCCCAGCCGATATAAAAGGTTCCAGCCGGATCGTCCTCGGTCCCTCCACCGGGCCCAGCGTAGCCCGTTGCGCTCACGGCAATATCGCTCTGATACAGCTCCAGCGAACCGGCAGCCATCTCGCGCGCCGTCTGATACGACACCGCGGTATAGCGGTCGAGCGTCTCTTGATCAACGCCGAGCACGCGATGCTTAATCTCGTCGCAGTACGTCACCGCACCGCCGCGCAGCACCGCCGAAGCGCCGGGGATATCGGCGATCGTCGAGGCGATCATGCCCGCTGTCAGAGATTCGGCCGTCGAAACCGTCACACCACGAACGCTTGCACGCTCGACAATATCGCGTGCGAGCTCTTCGTTATGCGCGGCAATCTGCTCAAATGATTCCGTCATGCCTACCAGGACCTAGACCGAAAAGACGATCTTACGGCAGTTCCAGAAGTACTGGGCACCCGAGACAATGGTCAAAATCACGGCGATGACGTACAGGAAGCGCGACACCGAATAGACACCGAGCAGCAGCGACACCGGCCCCAGCTGAAGACCGGCCATCGCAAAGACGCACAGATAGCCGCAGATAGAGACCATCGTGGTCGCCGTCTTATACTTGCCGAGCTTATCGGCGGCAACGACCACACCGGCAGCACTTGCGACCATACGAAGGGCGCTCACCAACAGCTCACGGAACAGGATAATGAACACGGACCACACGGTCACCGCGCCAAAATCCAGGAACAGCAGCAGGGCCGAGAACACCAGCAGCTTGTCGGCGATGGGGTCCAAGAACTTGCCGAAATCGGTGATCTCGTTGCGCGAGCGTGCCAGATAACCGTCGACCTTATCGGTGCACGACAGGATCACATACAGAATGAAGGCGGCGGCTGCAAGCGGACCGTCGAAGGTGCTCCAGTCCGTACCGGCAACGCTCGCTTGAGACAGAGCCGAGACGATCATGAACACCGGGATAAAGACGATGCGAACGCACGTCACGATGTTGGCGGGCGTCCAAACACTCGTCAGTTCCTTATTGCTCTCGTTTGCCACAACGCTCTCCTACTCCACAACATGACCGATAAGCTCATAGCAGAAGCTATCGGTAAACTCGACAGTCAGAATATCGCCCACGGACGCCTCGCTGGCATCCAGATGCACCGCGCCATCGGAATCGGGCGCCTGGAACCAAGCGTGACCGATCAGCTCGGCGCCGTCCTCGGTCTCCTCGATGCCATCGACGATCACCTGGGCGCGCTCGCCCACATGGGCCGCCGTGGCGGCAAAACCGAGCGACTCGGCCAGATCCATGGCCTCCTGGGCGCGCTCGAGCTTGACCTCCTCATCGACCTGGCCCTCCATCTTGGCGGCCAGGCTGCCCTCCTCACGCGAGTAGGCAAAGACGCTCGTGTAGTCAAAGCCGACGGTGTCCATAAAGTCGATAAGATCGCGGAACTCGTCGTCGGTCTCGGTCGGGAAGCCAACCATGGCCGTGGAGCGAATCACAATACCGGGGATGCGCTCGCGAAGGTCGCGGAACAGATCCTCGAGCTCCTGGCGCGAACCGGAGCGACGCATGGCCTTGAGAATGCGCGCATCGCAGTGCTGTACGGGGATATCGATATAGGGCAGCACCTCAGGCGTATCGCGAATCGTCTCGATAAGCTCGTCGGTCATGCCCTCGGGCTGCAGATAGAGCACGCGGACCCAGACGTTATGCGGGCGCACAGCCTCGGCGACGGCACGCAGCAGCTGCGCCAGATTGCGCGGCGAGCCCTCGGCGACGTCCTCGTCGGCAAAGTCGGTGCCCCAAATGCCCGTGTCCTGGCCGATCAGCACGATCTCGCGCACACCGCCGGCAACCAGGTCACGCACCTCGGAGATAATGCTCTCGGCATTGCGCGAATGATAGCGACCGCGAATATAGGGGATCATGCAGAAGCTGCAAAAACGATTGCAGCCATCGGAAATCTTGACGTAGGCAACGGCACCCTCGACGGTACGCTTGACCTGCGGGATATAGGCCGCGATCTCGCGCTCCACGCCCAGTACGCCATCGATGACTGAGACGATACCGTCTTCCTCATCGGCCTTCACAAAGGCCGCGACCTCGGGAAGCTCGTCGGGCAGGTCGTCGCCGTAACGAGACGGCACGCAACCGCACATGACGATGGGGCATGCGCGAACGCCGTCCTGCACCTCGTTAGCGAGCTCGAGCGTGGTCTCGATACTCTCGGACGTCGCCGAGGCGAGAAACGAGCACGTGTTGACGATAGCGATATCGGCATCCTGCGGATCGAATGCCTCCTCATAGCCCGCGGCGGTCAGCAGCGAACGCATGCGGTCGGTGTCAACCTCGTTCTTAGCGCACCCGAGGGTGATGTAGAGCACGGAGCCCAAAGGTGTATCCATGTTGGAGAACGGTCCTTTCGAGTAAGTTAGCGGTAGTTGGTAAACTGCAGCGGCTGGCCGTAGTCTTGGTCGCGCAGGAACTGGATCACGGTCTGCAGCGCGTCCTTAGAGGCCGAGGAAACGCGCAGTTTATCGGCCTCGATGGTCACCTTGACCTTGAGTTTTTGATCCTTGATGTCCTTATTGATCTTCTTGGCGGTCGCCTGGTCAATGCCCTCGACGATATGGCCGAGCACGCGCACGGTACCGCCCGAAGCCGCCTGCGACGCGTCCCAAGAGACAGCCTTAAGATCGATGCCGCGCTTGATGAGCTTAGAGCTCAGCACGTCAATGATCTGCTTGGAGACAAAATCGGCCGGGGCATTGATCGTAAAGAGCTTGTCGCCCTTCGAAAGCTCGATGGTGGCGCCGGAATCCTTAAGGTCATAGCGCTGGGAGATTTCGCGCGTAGTCTGCTGGAAGGCGTTGTCGACCTCCTGCATGTTGACCTCGGACACAACATCAAAGCTGGAATCTTTAGCCATGGTTCATCCTTTCGCTTGCGAGCAGTCTAGTAGCTATCGTACGAATAATCGGCAGAATCGGTCGTCGTTTGACCGTCGGTGACGGTATCGGTGCCATCCGTGGACTGCGCATCGGTGCCGTCGGTACCATCGGTTCCGTCGGCACTTTCGGTGCCATCGGTGCCGTCGGAGCCCTCGCCGTCCTTGGCGTCGGAGGTCTCCTTCTTGGGGACGGTAATGGTCACACGCGCCACGCCCGATGTCTTGGTATCGTAGCGGACCTTTTCGCCGTTCTTGGTGACCGTGACGTCGGAAGGCTTGGACGTAGTGATTTCAATCGAAGACTCGGGCGTGTACTCCTGCTCAAAGGGGCCGGTCGCCTGGGCGCCATAGACCGACTTACCGTCGACCTTGACTTCTATCCACGCGGTCTTGCCCTTGGAAACAGAGACCTTGACCTTCGTAACCTCGTTTTCGCCCTTCTTGGTCGTCTTCTTAGCGGTTTCAGAATCAGTCGACTCGTCCGTGCCCTCATCGGCATCTTCGTCCTCATCGGCCGTTACGGTCTTCTTGGAAGACTTCTTGGTCGTCGTCTTGGTTGCCACAGGGGTCTCGGGCGTCGATTCGGGAGTCGAAGAGCCGCAGCCGCGCAGCAAGACCACAATGAGCACGATGAGCAGCAGCGCAACGGCACCGATACCGGCATAGACGATACGCGGATCGAGTCCGTTGTTCTGAGGGGCACGCACGCCACCGCGCCCACGGTTGGATCCGCCACGACCACTGCCCTGAGGCATACGTCCGCGATTGTTATCGGGACGACCGCGATAACCGCCCTGGCGCTGCATATTGCGCTGACCCGAACGAGGCGCGAGCTCGCTACGGCCCTGGTAGCTGCGCTGGCCCGAACGCGGGGCGGAGGAGCGCTGGCCAGACGGTTGCGACTGCGAGCGGAGACGCGGCGTCACCTGCGTAGTATCGGCGTCCGCATAGCCGCCGCGAGCACGACCGGCAGAGACACCACGGTAGCCACGATCGGAATAGCCGCCATCGCCGTAGCCGACACGGGGATCGCGCGCCACGCCGCGGGCAGCGGGAAGCGCACGATCGTCGGGCGTAGGCGTCCTGCGGAAACGATCGCGCTGAGAACGGATTTCCTCACTGGACCCCGTCTCGGTAATATAGCCAGCCTGCTGCGGACGCTGACCATAACGCGTTGAACGACCGCCCTGAACCATCAGAAAGCGCCCGTTATCCACCGAGGAACGCGAATTGACATAGCCGGCGGCGTCCTGAAAACGACCGCCCTGCTGCGACGTCTCACGCTCGTATGCCATCAGCTCGTCAAAGTAGGCATTGACGACCTCGCGCGGATTGAGGCCCAAAAAGCGTGCATAGCTCGAAATCATGCCCTGCGCATAGCCGCGCGGGGGCATCGAAGCAAAGTTACCGGTCTCGAAAAACTCGATGATCTGCGGTCTGATTTTGATGGTGTTGGCGACCTGCTGAATGGAAAGGCCCATTCGGCGACGCTGCTCGAGCAGCATGTCACCAAAGCGTGCAGCCATCAGAATCCTCCAAACTCACGATCTTCACGTGCCATCTCGGCGTCGACAGACTCCAGCGCAGCAAGCCCCTCCTCGTCCAGAAGGACCTCGCGCGGCTTGGAACCGTCGGGCGGTCCGACGACACCCTTTTCTTCCAGCATGTCCATAATACGCCCGGCACGCGCATAGCCAACCTTGAGGCGCCGTTGCAGGCCAGATGTGGAGCCAAGCTGCGATTCCACCACAATATGGGCAGCTTCCCAAATAAGCGGATCATCATCCTGCGGCTCGGCAACACCGGTCCGGACAATACCGCCACCACCCGCCATGGACATCGAGGCGGGAGCCACGGCAGAAAGGATCTCCTCGTGGTAGTCCGGCTCACTCTGAGATTTGACGAACTCGACGATCTCATTAATCTCGTCATCCGAAACAAAGCAGCCCTGAATACGGCGAGGCTTGCCCCAATCAACCTTCGAAAACAGCATATCGCCCAGACCGGTGAGCTTTTCGGCGCCCATCTGGTCGATGATGACGCGAGAATCGATGCCCGTAGCGACGTTAAAGGCAATACGGTTGGTGATATTGGCCTTGATGAGACCCGTCACCACGTTGGAACTGGGCCGCTGCGTGGCCACGATAAGGTGGATACCGGCGGCACGGCCCAGCTGGGCGATACGCACGATCGACGCCTCGACATCCTTGCCGGCGACCATCATCAGGTCCGAAAGCTCGTCGATGATGATGACCAGGTAGGGCATCTTTTGCGGCGGGTTGTCGTAATGCTCAAACTCGCCGGCGGCCTGCTTTTCGTTATAGGTCGAAATCTTACGGACGTTGAGGCGTTCGAAGACCTTCAGGCGACGCTCCATCTCGGAAACGGCCCACTGCAGGGCGCTTGCGGCCTGCTTGGGCTCGGTCACGACGGGCACATAGAGATGCGGCAGGCCGTTGTAGCCCGCGAGCTCAACGCGCTTGGGGTCGACCATGATCAGGCGAACGTCCTCGGGAAGCGCGCGCATGAGCAGGGTCGTGATGATGGAGTTGATCATGACCGACTTACCGGAACCCGTAGTACCGGCGATCAGCAGGTGAGGCATCTTGGCGAGGTCGGCGACGACCGGCGTGCCCTCGGCGTCGCGGCCGATGGCAAGCTCAAGCGGACCGCCCTTAACATAGGGCAGCACGTCGCCCAAGTTGACGTTCTGACGCTTGCGATTGGGGATCTCGATACCCACGAGCGAGGTGCCGGGAATCGGGGCAAAGATACGCACGGACTGAGCAGCAAGCGACAGCGCGATGTCGTCCTCAAGGCTCGAAATCTTGCTCACGCGCTCACCCTCGCCGGGCTGCAGCTTAAAGGTCGTCACCGTGGGACCGGCAATCCAGCCGACGACGCGAGCGCTACGGCCAAACTCAAGCAGCGTGGACTGCAACGACTCGGCGGTCTGCTCCAGCTCCTTGTCCGAAGACGCGGCAGACGCGGACTGAGGGTTTGCATGCAGGATTTCGAGCGGCGGAAGCTTTAGGCCGTCCTCTTCTTCGCCCTCGTTATCCGCGGGGGCATTG
>CAMQPJ010000047.1 GCA_947003675.1 uncultured Collinsella sp.
TTACGCAAACAGGCCGTAGATGCTGATGTTGGCCTTGGCGTAGAGGCCGTTAGCATACTCGGTCCACTTGGAACTGGCACTCGAAGCCTGCGAGGAATACTGCTGATAAGCAGTATAGTAGGCGGTCATGGCCTGCTTGTAGGTGGCGCTATCGGCCGTAAAGGTGTCATCGGCAAAGGCCTTGGCATAGGTGCTGTCGGCATCCTTCCAGGTGCCCTTCTCGCTATCCCACTCGTCACCGGCAAGGTTGATGATGTAATCGGCGTAGTCCTTGCTCGCGGTCTCCTCGTTGCCGTCAGCAGGCTCGGTCGGGGCGGTCGGCATGCTTGCGGAGCTATCGCCCACCTTCTTCTTGTAGAGCTTCTGCAGCGTCGCGGACTGGCGGACGATCTGCTTGGCCTGGTCCTTGGACACGCCGTACTGCGTGGCCATGGTCTTGTAGTCGGAGGTGCCGATGGAATCCTCGGCATACTGCTTCATTTCCTTGGAAGAGACGGTAATGCCCTCGTCCTCGGCAGCGTCCAGCAGAATCTGGTTGCGCACGTAGGACAGGATAACGTCGGCAGACGGAGCGGTGTAGTTGCCGTCGTCGTCCTTGACGGTGTCAAGGCTGTACTGGCTCTCGATGGCCTCACGCGCGGTGATGTCGCTCTTCTTGCCGTTGTAGCTATAGCTCGCCACGGTCGAATCGAGCTGGTCCTCGGACAGGGTC
The DNA here is from genome assembly GCA_947003675.1 of uncultured Collinsella sp. GTDB lineage: Bacteria > Actinomycetota > Coriobacteriia > Coriobacteriales > Coriobacteriaceae > Collinsella. The sequence goes on from CAMQPJ010000047.1 coordinate 713, forward strand.
GCCGAGCCGACGCCCTTGCCGCCAAAACCACCGTTGCCGATAAAGAAGCCGACCACAGCAGCGATCACGACTGCAACCACGAAGGCGGCAATCATCGTCTTCTTGTGCTTGGATGCGCGGTCGTCTTCGTCGGAACCCAGGATATCGTCGTCCTCGTCCTGCTCCTCGGGCATGAGGTTCTCGTCGGCGGCGTCCGCGGCGATCTTTGCCTCCAGGCGAGCGTCCTCCTCCTCGGCCGTCGTACCGGCGGCAATATGTTCGGCAGCCGTACCGGCGACCAGATCGATCTTCTCCTCCTCATCACCATCGGGGCCTTCGCCGCGCTCGATGATCTGGATGCCGTCGATCTCGTCCTTCTCGTCCTTCTTTTGAATCAGACCCATATCAGTTACTCCTTGTTAGGAAACATAGTCCGCAATAGAATACGCCCGACAAAGCGCCGGGCGTATTGATTCTCAGGTTATACGCAAACACTTAAGTACTATTTAGGCGTTTGCAGTCTGCATGCCTTAGGCCAGGTGCGCGATAACGGCATCGGCAAAGGCCTGCGTGCCCACAGCGCCCTCAACGGAGCCGGTCTGGGCACGACGAACGTCGCCGGTAACCTGCTCACCCTCGTCGAGCGTGGCAGAAACGGCGGCGCGGATGCGATTGGCCGCGTCGTTCTCGCCCAGGTGATCGAGCATCATAGCCGCGGACAGAATCTCGGCCGTGGGGTTAGCGATATCCTGGCCAGCGATATCGGGCGCGGAGCCGTGCGTCGCCTCGAAGATGGCGCAGTCGGCACCGATGTTGGAACCCGGAGCCATACCCAGTCCACCTACCAGACCGGCGCACAGGTCGCTCACAATGTCACCGTACAGGTTGGGCAGCACCAGGACATCGAAGTCGTTGGGGTTCTGGACCAGGCCCATGCAGGTGGCGTCGACAATCTTGTCGTTGAACTCGATATCGGGATAGTTGGCGGCCACCTCGCGCGCAACGCGCAGGAACAGGCCATCGGTCGCCTTCATGATGTTGGCCTTATGCACGGCCGTCACCTTTTTGCGGCCGCAGCGGCGGGCGTACTCAAAAGCGTACTCCACAATGCGGCGGCTCTTGGCGATGGAAATCGGCTTGATTGAGATGGCGGAATCCGCGGCGAAGGTCTTCTGGCCCGAGCGCTCGACGAGCTGCGAGAGCTCCTCGACCTCGGCAGCGCCCTCATCGAACTCGATGCCGGCATAGAGGTCCTCGGTGTTCTCGCGCACGATAACCAGGTCGACGTCGCGGAAGCGCGAGCCGTCGCCCGGCTGCGACAGGCAGGGGCGCACGCAGGCGTACAGGTCAAAATGCTTGCGCAGGGCGACGTTAACGCTGCGGAAACCCGTGCCGACCGGCGTGGTGATGGGGCCCTTGATAGCAACCTTGGTCTCGGCGACCGCATCGAGCACATGTTGGGGCAGCGGCGTGCCAAACTCGTCCATGACGCCGGCACCGGCCTCCTGGACGTTCCAGTTGATCTGGACACCAGTGGCCTCGACCACGCGGCGCATAGCCTGCGTAATCTCGGGACCGATACCGTCACCAGGAATCAGGACTACATCGTGCGCCATAATCTGTTACTCCTCGTCTTCGGCGTCGTCAGATTTTTTTACGCTAGCACGCTTCTTCTTTTTGGAGAGATCCAGGCCAAAACGTTTAACAAGCATTTCGCAAATCTCGCTCGAACGGGCCTTGAGATAGGTACCCTTGCCGTTCTCGGCATCGAACTTAAGGCGCAGCGCGAGCTTCTCGGCGACCTCGGCGTCAATCTCGCCCCGGCCAAACTCGTACAGGCAACCGAGCATGTCGCGATACTCGAGGTCGCCGTGGTAGCACTGGATGGCCTCGTCCAGGATGGGCCAAGCCTCGCGCGAACGCTCGACGCTCGTGGCGCCCCACACGCACAGCAGGCGGAAGGCGGCATAGCGCAGCGTGGAGGAAATCTCGTCGAACAGTGCAGTCTCGGCGCCCTCAAAGGCATCGCCCAGCTGCTCGGGGCAGGTGGTGGCGAGCGCCGCCAGGGCATCGAGAGCCTCCCAGCGGGTCTGAGCCTCGGGGCGGTCGAGCGCCTCGATCAGCGCGGGCACGCAGGGCACGACGCGCTGCGGATCGCGCTCGGCAAGCAGGTGCAGCACGCGGGCGGCAAACTGACGGATGCGGCGCGTGGGGCAGCCGAGCTCCTGGACCAGGCGGTCGACGGCGTTCTCGTTCTCCTCTGCCAGCTGAAGCTGTGCCAGCTCCTCGTCGGTGAGCTGTTCGTCTTTGTTTTCTGCCATAGTTACCTCTTCTTACTATTTCTTAGCGTGCTTGCCAGCACCCTTGCTGTCATCGGTGACCGAGATGAGCTGTCGATCGGCCGCGCCATTGCGACGCGCACGGCGGCGTTCCTCGGCGTCGCCCGCGTCGGCGGCGGCACGGTGAGCCTTGTTGACGTTAAAGACCTCGTCGTGCTTGCGCCACGGACCGACGGACTCGCCAAAGCTCATCTTAAGGCCGGCGATAAAGCCGCCGAGCCAGCCGATCGGCGCAAACTGCACCAGCGGGAACAGTGAGAACACCCAGGTCAGCAGGACGACTGCCGCCGCTCCCGCAAAGTTGGCAATCCAGTAGTCGCGCTTGGTGATGACGCGCTTTTCGCACGCCCACTGGCCGCACAAAAAGCCAATGTAGATCGCGAAGAGAAAGAGCACCAGCGCAAGCACCACGAACGTCCAGCTCATGGGCGCTACTCCCCGTGATGATGGCCGCAGCAGCACTCGTGGCCGTCGTCATGGCCGTGGCCGCCGCAGCACTCGTGGTCGTCGCCATGGTGGTGGCCACAACCGCACTCGTGGTCGTCGCCATGCTCACCGCAACTGCAGCCTTCCTCGTGAGCGCCATGCTCCTCGGGACGATACTGCGACCAGTCCAGACCGGCGGCGATGGCGTCGGCCTCCTCCTTATAGAGGACCGTGACGGCCTGGGTGCCCAGCTTGGCGCCACCGATGGCGTCGAGCATGTCGTAGAGCGTAAAGGCCACGTCGGCACCGGGCAGTGCGAGCTCGCGATCGTCGGCGTAAGCGAGCGCCAGGCGCAGGTCCTTGATGAAGTGCTCAACCATAAAGCCGGGCTTGTAGTCGCCGTCGAGCGCCTTGGGAGCCAGGCTCTCCATGGCGCCGGACTTGCCGGTACCGCCCAGGATCATCTGGCGGGTCTTCTCCAGGTCAAGGCCGCTCAGCTCGGCAAATGCCATGGCGTCTGCCATGCCGACCATGCAGGCGCCCAGCGACACCTGGTTGGCGAGCTTGGCAGCCTGGCCCTTGCCGGCGCCGTCGAAGCAGCAGATGTTGGCCGTAAAGGTGGCAAGGATGTCGCGGACCGGCGCGATGTCGTTCTCGGTAGCGCCTACGATAGCCGTGAGCGTACCGGCGATAGCGCCCGACTCGCCACCGGTGACGGGGCAGTCAAACGCCATGCGACCAGAAACCTGGGCGGCCTCGGCAATGTCACGGGCGAGCTCGGGCGAGCTCGTGGTGAGGTCGATCAAGACAGCACCCGGCTTAGTGCACGCGAGCAGGCCGTCGCCCGCCAGGTAGAGCTCCTCGACCTCGGAGGGATAGCCCACCATGGTAAAGACGACGTCGGCGTTCGCCACGGCATCGGCCGGCGTATCGGCCCAGGCGGCACCGCGCTCGATAAGCGCTGCGGCCTTGGACTTGGTGCGGTTGTTGACCGTGACGGGATAGCCGGCGTCCAGGATGTGGCCGGCGATGGGGGCACCCATGATTCCGGTGCCGATGAATGCGACGGAGAGCTTGTTTGCCATGAAACCTTTCCTTTTGGGTTGGGTGTTGTTACCAGGTTAAATACTCGGTGCCAGCGTTTCGGCCGTGACTTGAGGGCGCTTGCAGCCGCAGCGCCTGCCTACTCGCCTCGCACACGGCGCGCGATGCGGTCGGAAAGCGAGGCTTTCTCGGCACGATTCTTGCCCCAAAACGCGCAGGCCACCATGCCGGGGCCCACGTGCGAGCCGATGGTAGGACCGACGGAACTACGGATGATGGTGACGTCGGCGCAGCCCTCCTCCTTGCGGATGGCGGCCTCGAGCCAGTCGCCGTCCTTTTCGGCATCGGCCGTCATGATGGCGATGGGCATGGTGCGGTCGGGCACGTAGTTCTCGCGAAACGACTTGAGGATGGACTTGAGCGCCTTCTTGCGGCCGCGGTTGACGCCAATCAGCGACAGCGAGCCGGCAAGGTCGTAGGAGAGCTCGGGCTTGACATCGAGCTTTGCCGTGAGCTGTGCCGCCGCGGGCGGAATGCGGCCGCCGGCAGCCAGCGCGTCGAAGCTCTCGAGCGTAAAGTAGCCGTGGACGTAGGTCTTTGCCTCGTTTGCCCAGTCGACCAGCTGCTTGGCGGTGAGTCCCGCCGAGCGCTGGCGCACGGCCTCGAGCGCCAGGAGCGCGCCGGTCGCGCAGGGCAGAGCGTTGTCGACCACGTAGAGCTCAAAGTTGGGATACTCGGCGCGCACGGCATCTGCCGCCTGGCACGCGGAGTTGTAGCTCGACGACAGCGCCGAGGTAAAGCACAGGTAGACCGTGGGCGTGCCCTCCTTGGCACACTCGGTAAAGAACTCGATATAGCGACCGAGCGACACAGCCGAGGTGGACACGCGGGCACCGGCGCGCATGCGGTCGTAGAACTCCTTGGGTGTGATGCTCGACCAGATGTCATCCGTGCGCTCCTCGCCATCGATAATGAAGGGGAAACCCAGGATATCGACATCGAGGTTCGCGGCGACCTCGGGGCTAAAGTCGCAGCAAGTATCGACGACGATGCGGCAACGGTCCGAATGACCGGCGGATGCGGCCTTGTCCATCAAAGCGACTCCTTACGTAAAAAGGCGGCCACCCGCATGGGATGGCCGCCAGCCGTTAACTCATGCAAGTTAACGTATTTTACTCGTCAAGTGTTTCGATGCGGGGCTTGATGATGCCATATCCACCATTCTTACGGTGATACACCACATTGATGAGGCCAGTCGTCGCGTTCTCGAACACGTAGAAGTCGTGGCCGAGCAGATCGGTCTGCACCAGCGCCTGCTCCTCAGTCATCGGGGTGACATCAATGACCTTCTCACGGACGAGCAGGTCGTCCTCCTCCTCGGGCAACAGCAGGTCGGCCAAATCCTCGACGCGCTCGACCGGTGCGACATCCGCTGCGCTGGCACCGCCCTGGCGGTTGTCCACGACCTTGGTCTTGAACTTGCGCAGCTGGCGGGTGACCTTATCGGCGGAGAGGTCGATGGCGGCGTACATATCTGCACCGTGCTCGGCAACGCGAATCACCGAACCGCGAGCGCGAACCGTAACCTCGACGATTGCCGGGTTGGGGTTCGAGGGGTTCTTCTCATAGCGAAGTACGACGTCGACCGTCATGGGCTCGATATCGAAAACCTTGAGCGCCTCGCCGATCTTCTCATCCACATGCGCACGCAGAGCATCGGTTACCGTCGTCTTGCGTCCAGAAACCTTGATATCCATACGTGGCTCCAATCTGCCTCGGGGACTTACTGTACTGGCTATGTACCCATTGCCGTGCATTTAATCACGCGGATTCCCAAAGACCCGAATAACGATTGCTTGAGACCGCATACCGAAGTCTCGCACTTTTCTGTGGCAAAGTGCGCTATGGGAGGGCGACGGCGACTTAAGTTTTGCACCTAAAAAACGTCTTTGACCTGCTGGTTTTATGGAAACGAAAAAGCCGGGCTCCCCTGTTGGGAAAGCCCGGCAATGCGTGTTGAAACCGTGAAGAGGCGTCTCTCCTAGCGCATAGGAGACACCACCCCTAGCAATAACTAGCTATTGAGCTTGTTAATGTCGTCGTCGGTGATAGTGCCCTCCTGGCCGGACGACTTATCCTCGGAGGTTGCACCCTCGCTGCTCGAATCGGAGGATGCAGACTCGCTGGATCCGGTGTCGGTCAGCTGCACGTCGGCGCCCGAGACCGTCTTGGTGGTGAGGTCATAGGGCATCGTGCCGTACCAGACGGAGTGAACCGCCTCGAGCGTGCCATCGACCGTGATACCGTCGAGGGCATCGCTCACGGCACGGCATAGCTCATCGTTGGCCGCGAGGCCCGCGACGCCGAGCGTCGAGGGTGTCTCGAGCGCGCCGACGTAAGAGATCTGGCTCATCAGGCGCGCAAGGTAGCCGCCGGCCGTGGAATCGCAAATCACGTAGTCGATCTCGCCGGACTCGAGCGCCTCAAAGCACTCGTTGATGTTGGAGAAGGTCTTTTGGTTGGCCGTGATGCTCTGCTTGGCGAGCGCTTCCTGCGAGGCCGAAGAGGTCTGAACGCCCAGGGTAGCGGCGTTAAGCGTTTCGGTGGAAACGCTCAGCGACTCGCCGTCGCTCGTCTTTCCGAACACTGCCGCAGCGTCGTACAGGCAAGTACCAAGCGTGCTGATGTCACCATCCGTGGAATTGATGTCGCCAATGAAGATGTCGGCCTTTTTGTCGCCAAGCGCGGAATCGGCAGAAGACGCATCGACGAAGGCAACCTTGAGGCCCATGCGACTTGCAAGGGCGCGGGCAGCATCGACCGCGTAGCCCGTGAGGTTACCATCGGCGCCCTTCATGGCCTGCGGAGCATCGGAGGTATCGAGGGCAACCGTCAGGGTACCGGGAGTGACCAGGGCATCGTCCGACACCGTAGGGGTAACGGTCTCGCGCTCGATCTGGTCAATCGTGGGCGTCGTGAACGTGGACAGTGGGTTGAACGCGCATCCGCTCAAGCCCAATACGGCAATGACCGCCGCGGTCCCAGCACCTAACCGAGCCGCGTGCATCAAGCTGCCCCTCACCATGTCCACTACCCTGCCTTCTGTGTCGTATACAATCCGTGCGTTGCGCGGAATAACGGGTGTTCCCACCAGCTGACCTGGTATTTGACCCCACACTTGCGCACCGGGGTGTTTGCTCGGGAGGCCGTAACCACCTTCACGACTGGCCCGCTCGCCCGCGAGGCGGTATTGCCCCAAAGAAAGTAGAACGGACGGTGCGGCTTACATCTAGGACGCGCCATGATCGCGCCGCGCGCACGCGGTCGCTTACGTGGATCCCTTTGACCGCGTCTGTCTTGGACTAGGATGGACATTTCGTCCGTCCGCAACCACAGCCTGGCAGGAACGTAGCGCATTATAGCTAAGTTCAAGCTAAAGTTTAAGGTTAGGGGCGTCATTCGCA